>NZ_RIBZ01000757.1:0-10212 GCF_003721215.1 Streptomyces botrytidirepellens | reverse complement strand
GATTGAGGAGCGGGGGTGTGGGGGCGGAGCCCCCACCCGGGGGCCGGGGTGGAGCCCCGGGTTCGGGTAGGCGCGGGGCGGGGGACGAACCACCGGGCCGCCCAACTCGGCCGCGGGGGCTGGGATGCTGGAGGGGTGAGTACGAACCGCAGCCGCAATCCCATCGGCGGGCACATCCGCGTCGCCGGTGGCCTCGCCACCACCGGACTTCCGCACGCGCGGGACATCGGCGCCGAAGCCGTGCAGGTCTTCGTCGCCAATCCGCGCGGCTGGGCCACGCCGCCCGGCGTTCCGGCGCAGGACGAGGCGTTCCGTACGGCCTGCGCCGAGCAGTCGGTGCCGGTGTACATCCATGCCCCGTACCTGATCAACTTCGGGTCGCACACCGAGGCCACCGCCGACCGCTCCGTCGATTCGCTGCGGCATTCGCTCCGCCGCGGGCGGGACATCGGGGCGCTCGGGGTCGTCGTGCACACCGGGTCGGCGACCGGTGGGCGGGCGCGGGGGACGGCGATCGCGCAGGTGCGGGAGCGGGTGCTGCCGTTGCTGGACGAGCTGACGCATGACGACGATCCGCCGCTCCTCCTGGAGCCGACGGCGGGGCAGGGGACGTCGCTGTGCGCGCTGGTCGAGGATCTCGGGCCGTACTTCGAGGCGCTGGACCGGCACCCCAAGCTCGGCGTCTGCCTCGACACCTGCCACGTCTTCGCGGCGGGTCATGACCTGGCCGCGCCCGGCGGGATGAAGCAGACGCTCGACGAGCTGGTGGACGTCACCGGCAAGGGGCGGCTGAAGCTGATCCACGCGAACGACTCCAAGGACGTGGTGGGCGCGCACAAGGACCGGCACGAGAACATCGGCGCGGGGCACATCGGCGAGGAGCCGTTCCGGGAGCTGTTCACGCATCCGGCGACGGAAGGGGTGCCGCTGGTGGTCGAGACGCCGGGCGGGGCCGACGGGATCGAGGGGCACGCGGCGGACATCGCCCGGCTCAAGGCGCTGCGGGACGGCTGAAAGACCGGCTGAAAGACAGCGACCCACACCATTGAGGAATACCCCCTAGGGGTATAGCGTTCCTTTCACCGAAGGATCGCTACTACCCCCTGGGGGCATCCGACATGGATCGCATGGAGCACCACACGCACCACGCGCACGGCGAACACGGTCACAGCCACGGCAACACCCCCGCCAGCTGGCCCATGGCCGCCCAGGCCACCCTGCACTGCCTCACCGGCTGCGCCATCGGCGAGATCCTGGGCATGGCCATCGGCACAGCCCTGGCCTGGCACAACGCACCCACCATGATCCTGGCGATCGTGCTCGCCTTCGTCTTCGGCTACGCGCTCACGATGCGCGGCGTCCTCCGCGCCGGGCTCGGCCTGCGCAGCGCGCTACGGGTCGCACTGGCGGCGGACACCGTGTCGATCGCCGTGATGGAGCTGATGGACAACGGCACGCTGCTGCTGTTCCCGGGGGCGATGGACGCGACCCTCTCCGACGCGCTGTTCTGGCTGAGCCTGGCCCTCTCCTTCGCGGTCGCCTTCGTCGTGACCACCCCGGTCAACAAGTGGATGATCGGGAGAGGGAAGGGGCACGCGGTGGTGCACCAGTACCACTGACAACGGCCCGACGGACGGTCAGCCACCCGCCTCCAGCGCGGTGAGCAGGTCGTCGAGCGCGGGCAGCGCCCGCTCCAGCGCCTCGCGGCGCGACGGGTCGAGGCCGTCCAGCGCCCGGCGCAGGGCGGCCGTGCTGGTGCGGTCGTAGGCGTCGAGCATCTCCAGCGCCTTGGGCGAGGCCGCGAGCCGCACGGTGCGCAGGTCGACGGTGGAGGGGATGCGCTCGACCAGACCGGCGGCGGTCATCGCACGGACCAGGTTGCTGACGGTGGACGGCGCGACCCGCAGCCGCGCCGCGGCCTCGCGCGGGGTCGCGTCACCCTCGGCGAGCACCCGCAGCAGCTCGATCTGAGCCTCGGGCAGATCGGGGAGGTCTGCGGTGTGGCGGGTGCGCAGGACGGCCCTGCGCAGGGGGCCGAGGAGTCGGCCGAACTCGGTCGCGGTGTCCATGAACCCCATTCTGCCGGGCAGCACAGTTTTGACACAAAACAGTTTTGTTGCAAAATTGAATGGTCAGCCGAACCCAGACCCACCCCGAGGAGGCAGACCATGACCACCGTCGCCAACCCCGTCCCCCCGCAGGACCTCTCCGGGATCGTCGGCCACCGCTTCATCTACACGTACGCCAACGGCTGGCAGTACGAGATGTACGTGAAGAACGACCACACCATCGACTACCGCATCCACTCCGGCATGGTCGGCGGCCGCTGGGTCAAGGGCCAGCACGTCGACCTGGTCCAGCTGGACGACGACAGCTTCAAGATCTCCTGGAACGAGCCCACCGGCACCTCCGTCTCGGTGAACGTCATGCCGCGCAAGCGCCGCCTGCACGGCGTGATCTTCTTCCCGCACTGGGTCGAGGAGCACGGCGAACGCACCGTCTGCTACCAGAACGACCACCTCGACGCGATGCGCGCCTACCGCGACCAGGGCCCGACGTACCCGGTGTACGTCGTGCCCGAGTTCGCCAGGATCACCCTCTTCGAGCACGTCGGCGCGGACGACGAGTCGGTCATCGCGACGGCGCCCGGCGCCCTCCCCGAGGGCTGGTCCAGCCGCACCAACTGAGCCGGGCGGCGGACCCTACAGCTCGGGCCCGTCCCCCGGCTCCTCCTGGTACGTGTAGCGCTGCTCGCTCCAGGGGTCGCCGATGTTGTGGTAGCCGCGCTCTTCCCAGAAGCCGCGCCGGTCGGCGGTCATGTACTCGACGCCGCGGACCCACTTCGGGCCCTTCCACGCGTAGAGGTGCGGGACGATCAGCCGCAGCGGGAAGCCGTGTTCGGCGGTCAGCAGCTCGCCGTCCTTGTGGGTGGCGAACATGGTCGCCTCGGTCATGAAGTCCGTCAGCCGCAGATTCGAGCTGAATCCGTACTCCGCCCACACCATGACGTGCGTGACGTCGGGCGCCGGCGGCGCGAGCTTGATGATCTCGCTCGCCGCGACGCCACCCCATTCCGCGCCCAGCATGGAGAACTTGGTGACGCAGTGCAGATCGGCGACGACCGTCGAGTACGGAAGGGCGGAGAACTCCTCATGCGTCCAGCAGTGCTTCTCCCCGTCCGCCGTCGCGCCGAACACGCGGAACTCCCAGCGGTCCGGCCGGAATTTCGGGACCGGCCCATAGTGCGTAACCGGCCACCCGCGCTGGAGTCGCTGACCCGGGGGCAGCTGCGCAAGCTCTCCCTCGCGGTGCTCCGACTGACCCATGGACTCCATGCTCTCAGACCGCCGGGGGTGGTCGGGACCAGGGCATGCGGCACCGGGGCGGCGGCGGGGCAACTCGCACTAAGCGTGCCCTTGCTGGACGCCCTAGCTGCGGCGATGCAACGATGCCGGAACCTGGCATTCCCCCTTCTGATGGGAAGGAGCCCCTTCGATGCAGGGCGACCCCGAGGTTCTGGAATTCCTCAACGAGCAGCTGACCGGCGAGCTGACGGCCATCAATCAGTACTTTCTGCATTCGAAGATGCAGGACAACAATGGCTGGACACGACTGGCCGCATACACCCGGTCGGAGTCGTTCGATGAGATGAAGCACGCGGAGATGCTCACCGACCGCATCCTCCTTCTGGATGGCCTCCCCAATTACCAGCGGCTCTTCCACGTGCGGGTGGGCCAGACGGTCACCGAGATGTTCCAGGCCGACCGCCAGGTGGAGCTGGAGGCCATCGACCGCCTCAAGCGCGGCATCGAGCTGATGCGGTCCAAGGGCGACATCACCTCGGCCAACATCTTCGAGAGCATCCTGGCCGACGAGGAGGAGCACATCGACTACCTCGACACCCAGCTCGATCTGATCGAGAAGCTCGGTGAGGCGCTCTACATCGCCCAGCAGATCGAGCAGCCGAGCAGCTGACGGGCCAGGACGGCAGGCTAGGCGGCTTCGGCGGCCTCGACCTCGACCTCGACCGCCGCCGCGGCAGACAGCGCAACGGGCTCGAGCGGGGCATCGCGGCGCGGGCACGCGCCCCGGCCCAGGAGCGCCTGGATCTTGCGTACGCAGGAACCACAGTCCGTGCCCGCCTTGCAGGCACCGGCGATCTGGCGCGGTGTGCACGCGCCCGTAGCCGCGTGCTCGCGCACCTGCTTCTCGGTGATCCCGAAGCATGAGCAGACGTACACGGGCAGACTCTCCAGCGTTGATCAATAAGGTAACCCTTACCTTACCTGTCATGCCGGAGCCTTACAACGGCGTGGGGCGCGGATCGATGTGATCCGCGCCCCACCTGCGTAAATGATCTGTTTCGGTGCTACTGGTCCCGGTACATCTCCGCGACCAGGAACGCCAGGTCAAGCGACTGGCTGCGGTTCAGCCGCGGGTCGCAGGCCGTCTCGTACCGCTGGTGCAGATCGTCGACGAAAATCTCGTCGCCGCCGCCCACGCACTCCGTGACGTCGTCACCGGTCAGCTCCACGTGGATGCCACCCGGGTGGGTGCCCAGCTCCTTGTGGACCTCGAAGAAGCCCTTGACCTCGTCCAGCACGTCGTCGAAGCGGCGCGTCTTGTGGCCCGACGCGGCCTCGAAGGTGTTGCCGTGCATCGGGTCGCAGACCCAAGCGACCTGCGCACCGGACGCGGTGACCTTCTCCACCAGGTGCGGCAGCTTGTCGCGGACCTTGTCCGCGCCCATCCGCGTGATGAAGGTGAGACGGCCCGGCTCCCGGTCCGGGTCGATCTTGTCGATCAGCGTCAGCGCCTCTTCGGGCGTGGTCGTCGGGCCCAGCTTCACGCCCACCGGGTTACGGACCTTCGACGCGAACTCGATGTGCGCCCCGTCCAGCTGCCGGGTGCGCTCACCGATCCACACCATGTGGCCGGACACGTCGTACAGGTCGCCGGTCCGCGAGTCGGTGCGGGTCATCGCCGACTCGTAGTCCAGGATCAGCGCCTCGTGCGACGAGAAGAACTCGACGGTCTTGAACTCCTCCGGGTCCACCCCGCAGGCGTTCATGAAGTTCAGCGCCCGGTCGATCTCGCGCGCCAGCGCCTCGTAGCGCTGCCCCGAGGGGGACGACTTCACGAAGTCCTGGTTCCAGGCGTGCACCTGCCGCAGATCGGCGTAGCCGCCGGTGGTGAAGGCGCGGACCAGGTTCAGCGTCGAGGCCGACGCCTGGTACATCCGCTTCAGCCGCTGCGGATCCGGGATCCGCGCCTCCTCCGTGAACTCGAAGCCGTTGACGGAGTCGCCGCGGTACGTCGGCAGGGTCACCCCGTCGCGGGTCTCGGTCGGCTTCGAGCGCGGCTTGCTGTACTGCCCGGCAATCCGGCCGACCTTCACCACCGGGACGGACCCGGCGTAGGTCAGCACGGCGCCCATCTGGAGGAGCGTCTTCAGCTTGTTACGGATCTGGTCGGCGCCCACCCCGTCGAAGGCCTCGGCGCAGTCACCGCCCTGGAGCAGAAACGCCTCACCCCGGGCCACGGCCCCCAGGCGGTGCCGCAGCTGGTCGCACTCGCCCGCGAAGACGAGCGGCGGATAGGCCTCGAGCTCAGCGATGACATCGCGCAGAGCCTCTTGGTCCGGCCAGTCAGGCTGCTGCGCCGCGGGAAGGGACTGCCAGGTGTTGCCACCGGCGTGGGATTCAGCGTTCACGGTCACCCGGACAAGGGTACGGGGTCTTCCTCCGCGTCCAGCCCGCCGCCCACGGTGTGAGACGCCCCGCCTCATGCTTTGAGCTCGAACCACACCTTCTTCCCTGGTCGGTCCTGGTTCCGCTCCACGCCCCACGCGTCCGTGACCAGCTCCACCATCGCCAGCCCCCGCCCGTTCTCGTCCCACGGCCCAGCCGCGCGCCTGACGGGCACGACGGACGAGGCATCCCCGACCTCGACCCGCAGCTTCCCCTCCTGCGCCAGCAGCAGCACGGTGCAGCTCCCGCCGGGCACGTGCTTGATCACGTTCGCCAGCAGCTCGGTCACGGCCAGTCCGGCGGCTTCATCGAGATGCGGCATGTCCCACATGGCGAGGAACGTACGGACGATACGTCGGATGTGGCGGGCCGCGTGCGCGGACAGCGTGGTGAAGGTCAGGTGGTAGTGGGGCGGCGGGTACGCAATGTCTTCGTTCACGCCACAAAGGATGGATCCGGACGATTACGCTGGGCTACCTCACGAACACAACGTGCTGGTTGTTGGGGGGCTGTCATGCCGAACATCCGAAAGCTGGACCCGACTACGTCTCCGATGCATCACCTTGGCGCGGAGCTACGCCGATATCGCGAGGCCGCCGGGCTTACACAGGATCAGTTGGGCGGGAAGGTGTACTGCACGGGTTCGCTGATCGGTCAGTACGAGACGGCGCGGAAGATTCCGACGCGGCGGTTCACGATGCAGCTCGACGACACGTTGGGTACTGGCGGGGCGTTGTTGCGGCTGCTGGAGATGGCGTTGTGCTTCCAGGTACCGCTACAGGCCCAGGAAATCGCCGACTTGGAGGCGGAGGCCACGCAGGCGTACTTCTTCGAGCCATCAGTGGTGCACGGTCGTCTCCAGACCAAGGAGTACGCACGGGAGGTACTGTGCGTCCTCCACAAGGACAGCCTCGACGCCCGGTTGGCGAACCGATTGGATCGTCAACTGATCCTGGAACGGCAGAACCCGGCGCTGATCTGGGTGGTTCTCGGCGAGTCCGCGCTGCATCAGATCGTCGGCAGCCGGGAGATCATGCGAAACCAACTGGCCCATCTGTTGGAGTTCCGCGACCACCGGTCGGTGCACATCCAGGTGCTGCCCTTCGCCGCTGGCGCGCACGCCGGACTTCTAGGCGCGTTCAGCCTCTTCCGCTTCCGCAATAGCCCGGACCTCGCCTTCAGCGAGGATTACGAAGTGGGCCACTTGACCGCCAATCCGGAGGACGTCACCGACCGCACGCTCCGTTACGCTCACCTCCAGGCCGCCGCGCTGTCCATCAAGGACTCGGCCAGCCTGATCGCTCGCGTGATGGAGGACCGCTATGGGCAATGACCCTGTTTCGATAGCCGTACGGTGGCGCAAATCCAGCTACAGCGCCGACCAAGGCGAATGTGTGGAGTGCGCCCCTCTGAGCGGCGCTACGTGGCGCAAATCCAGCCACAGCAGCGACATAGGCAATTGCGTGGAGGCCGCCCCTCTCGACGGCGCCGCGTGGCGCAAGTCGAGCTACAGCGGAGACATCGGCGGCAGCCAATGCGTGGAGGTCGCCGGGATACCCGGCCGGGTCGCCGTGCGTGACTCCAAGAACCCCGACGGGCCCGTCCTGCTCCTCTCCCCCACCGCCTTCGGCGACTTCGTCACCGCCGCCGCCAACGGCACCCTCTGAACGACCGTGACCGCCACCCCACACACGGGCGGCGGTCACGGACACCGCGTCACTTGCTGATGCGCTCCATGCAGAGCGTGAACTGCGGCCTGCCGTTCCGCGTCAGCTGGTACGTCGCGTACTGCGGATCGCAGCTGTAGTCCATCACCTCACGCTGCTTCACCTTGTAGTCCGCGGTGGCGCCACCGCAGTCCACGATGGTGAGGTCCGGGTCGCTCTCGGAGCCCTTGTTCTGGAGGCAGTCACCGACGTCGGCGGAGGACGCGCTGGTGCTGTCCGTGTTGGCCGGGCCGGTGTCGGGGGTGTCGTTGCCCAGCACCCCGTACCAGACACCGCAGAAGATCGCTACCAGGACACCGGCGATCATCTGGATCTTGGTCTTGAGGTTGAAGCGGCTGAAGAAGCCGCGCCGGGGCGGAGGCGGCGGTGCCGGGGCGCCCGGGTAGGGCTGACCATACGGGTACGGCTGCTGCGCCGGGTAGGAAGGGCTGTGGCCGTGGGGCGGCGGTGCTGACGTGGACAGAGCGGTTCTCCCCGTTGATGAGCATGACGATGACCGCGCATCAGACCGATACGCGGGCCCTGTAACTTAACGGCCCCCACCGACAGCCCCGGCGTCCGGGGTCGCCACCTTCACACCCCGCCCGCATCCCACCCCCCCGCGCAAGAGCGGCTATTCGGGCTTCCTGGGGCCACTTACGGCCATCCCGTGAAGAAACCGCGATGGAATCGTGTGCTCCTCGGACGCTGTTCGGGTGACCGGCCCACCCTCGTGGCCGGTGCTCATCCGAAGGAGTGCTCTCATGAGGAAGTTGCTCCGCCGCAGCGCCGCCGCCTTCGCGGCCGCCGCCTCGCTCGCGCTGATGTCGCTGACCGCCACCCCGGCGGCCCAGGCGGCGCCCCAGACGCCTGCCGCCACCCACGCCGGGATGACCTGGACCGTCGCCGAGAAGCAGGCCGACGGCACGATCCGCGTCAGCTCCGACCCCCAGACCAACGCGTACCGCGGCGACACCCCGGCCACCGCCGTGCTGCCGGTGCTGTGTCTCAGAGTCACCGGCGCGCCGGTGCCCAGCAGCATCACCCCGGACTTCTACCACCCCTGGGCGCGCGGCACCGTGGCCGCGACCCCGCCCGTGTCGGGCACCCAGCTCACCAGCCGGGCGGCCGCCGACGGCATCTGCGAGCAGTACTACGGGCCCGGCTGGCGGATGGGCGAGCACCACGACGGGCGCTACGGCCCCAACCTGGAGTACGGCGGTGGATGGTCCTTCTGGGCCTACGGCTACGTACCGGAGAACACCCGATTCTGGACGGCCATCGACGGCCAGCCTGCCAATCCCTGGGACTGAGGTAGAGTCCTGACCATGTTCGCGCGACTGACCATGACCTGGTGGTGGACCGCTCATCCGGCGGCCCACTGAATCGCGCGCACCCACAGACACACGCGAAGGCCGCCCGAGGGGCGGCCTTCGGCGTTTCCGCGGGTCGTTCCTCCTCTCCGGAAGGAACCCGCCATGCACAACGCAGACGCTCAGGCCCTCGTCGCCCGCCTGCTCGCCGACGACTGCCCGCCCTTCGCCCTGCTGCACCGCCGTACGCCAGGACATGCCGCCGACACCGTCGAGGTGCTCATCGGTCCGGCCGGTGAGGTGGAGCGGCTGACCGATATCCCGCTGCCGACCGGGGCGCCGGAGGGCGGCGGGCCGGTGAGCGACGCGCTCGCGCTGGTGCCGTTCCGGCAGATCCGGGAGCGCGGGTTCGACGTACGGGACGACGGGACGCCGCTGGCCGTGCTGCGGCCCGAGGAGACGTACGCGCTGCCGCTCGCCGAGCTGCTGGACGCGCTGCCCGCGCACGACGTGCGGGTCGAGGGCGGGCGCTTCGACGTCGGGGACGACGCGTACGCGGAGATCGTGAGCCGGGTCATCGAGGACGAGATCGGCACCGGGGAGGGTGCCAATTTCGTGATCCGACGGACCTTCGAGGGCGAGATCCCGGGGTTCGCGAGTACCGACGCGCTCGCGCTCTTCCGGCGGCTGCTCGCCGGTGAGCGGGGCGCGTACTGGACGTACGTCGTACGGCTGGGCGGCGGGCGGACGCTGGTCGGGGCCAGCCCTGAGGTGCACGTACGCATGTCCGGCGGGACGGTCGTCATGAACCCGATCAGCGGGACGTACCGCTACCCGGAGGGCGGGGCGTCGGTGGACGGGCTGCTGGAGTTCCTGCACGACCCCAAGGAGGTGGAGGAGCTGTCCATGGTCGTGGACGAGGAGCTGAAGATGATGTGCACCGTCGGCGACATGGGCGGCGTCGTGGTCGGGCCGCGGCTCAAGGAGATGGCGCACCTCGCGCACACCGAGTACGAGCTGCGGGGCCGCTCGTCGCTGGACGTGCGGGAGGTGCTGCGGGAGACGATGTTCGCGGCGACCGTCACCGGGTCGCCCGTACAGAACGCGTGCCGGGTGATCGAGCGGTACGAGCCGGGGGGCCGTGGCTACTACGCGGGCGCGCTCGCGCTCATCGGGCGGGACGGCGGCGGCGCGCAGACCCTCGACTCGCCGATCCTCATCCGCACCGCCGACATCGACGGCGACGGGGCGCTGCGGGTGCCGGTCGGGGCGACGCTGGTGCGCCACTCCGACCCGCGGGGTGAGGTCGCCGAGACACACGCCAAGGCGGCCGGGGTGCTGACCGCGCTCGGCGTGCGGGAGGCGGCCGTGCGGTCCTCGGGGACCGCCCGGCCGCGGCTCGCGGACGACCCGCGGGTGCGGGCGGCGCTGGACGCGCGGCGG
>NZ_RIBZ01000756.1:0-9951 GCF_003721215.1 Streptomyces botrytidirepellens | reverse complement strand
CGGCGGAGCGGCTGGCCTCGGTGCCCGCGCAGCCCCGCTCCGCGCTGCCGCCCGCCGACGCCCCGGTGCCCTCGGCCGATCCGACGGCCCTGCCGGGGAACGGGGCCCGGGTGGTCCGTGGCGCCACGGAGCCGGTGCACCGGGAGCGAACGACACCGAACGAAGGGGAGGGCCGCCCCCGTGGGCGCTGACCGTGCCGACCGCCACCGTTCCCGCTCCGGCGCGCGTCGCCGTGCGTGGGGCACGGGCACGTTGCTGGCGTGTGGGGTGCTGCTGCTGTCCGGCTGTGCCTCGATGCCCGACAGCGGGGATGTGCGCCGGGTCGACTCCTCGCCCCGCTCCGACGTGGATTCGCAGGTCCGGGTGTACGGGGTGAGTCCGGGGAAGGGCGAGCAGCCCGCGGAGCTGGTCTCCGGCTTCCTGGAGGCCACGACGAGCGACGAGGAGAACTTCGCCACCGCGAAGGAGTATCTGACCCGGGGCGCGTCCAAGGACTGGGATCCGTTCGCGCAGACCACGGTGCTGGAGCAGGCCCCTGACGTGCGGGTGGAGACCGACCCCGGCGACCGGGACGGCAACAGCAAGACGGTCGTGCTCTCCGGCAAGCGGATCGCCACGGTGGACGCCGCGCACGCCTACCGGCCCGATGAGGAGCGGTACGAGGAGCGCATCCATCTCACCCTGCGCGGGTCGGAGTGGCGGATCGACGGGCCGCCGCCGGGGCTGGTGCTCGGGGAGTCCGACTTCCAGCGCATCTACCGTTCGGTCAACAAGTACTACTTCGCGAAGCTGGGGCCGGACGCCGCGGACTCACGGGTGGGGGACCAGGTCCTGGTCGCCGATCCGGTCTATCTGCGGCGGCGCATCAATCCGGTCACGTCGACGGTCAAGGCGCTGCTGGACGGCCCGACGGACTGGCTGGATCCGGTGGTCAGCACGGCCTTCCCGGCCGGTGCGGCGCTCGGCCGCGACACCGGCAAGCTGTCGCTGGACGATTCGAACTCGCTGAAGGTCCGGCTGAGCGATCAGGCGGCGCAGATCAGCCCGGGGCGATGTGCCCGGATGGCGGCGCAGACGCTGTTCACGGTGCAGGACCTCTGGGAGGGATCGGACGAGGTGAGCGGGGTGCGGCTGGAGCGGCAGAGTGGCTCCGAGCTGTGCGCCCTGTCGAGCGACGCGGCGCGCGCGTACGCCCCCGACCATGTCATCGGGCGGCCCCAGCACCAGTACTTCGTGGACGCGCAGCACCGGATGGTCCGGCTGTCCGACGACGAGGACAAGCCACGCCCGGTGCCGGGGCCGTTCGGCGCCGACGGCGCGGGTCTTGGCACGGTGGCGGTCTCGCGCGACGAGCGGGACGCGGCGGCGGTCAGCGAGGACGGCCGGTCGCTGTACGTCACGGAGCTGTCGTCCGGCGCCGAGCGGGGCCGGGTGCGGGTGCACAGTCAGGGCGGCAGTCCCGAGCACGGGCTGACGGCACCCAGCTGGGACGGGCTGGGCGGGCTGTGGGTGGCCGACCGGGACCCGCAGCGGCCGCGGCTGCTGCGGCTGCGGGGCGGCACCGGCCAGGCGGACGAGGTCGAGCTGCCGACGCTGGACGGTGGCCGGATCACGGCGCTGCGGATGTCCGCGGACGGCACCAGGATCGCGATGCTGGTCAAGCAGGACGGGCATACGACGCTGCGGCTGGGCCGGATCGAGCGGCGGGGCACGGCGGACCATCCGAAGCTGTCGGTGCGGGCGCTGCACGCGATCGCGCCGAAGCTCCAGGACGTCGACACCGCGTCATGGGCGGGGGACAGCCGTCTGGTGGTCGCGGGCCGCGAGTCGGACGGCGTGCAGCAGCTCCAGTACGTGGAGACGGACGGCTCACCGGCGGATCTGCCGGAGGTGCCGGGGCCGAACGGGGTGGAGACGGTCGCCGCCTCTGAGGACCAGACCCGGCCGCTGATCGCCGAGACCAGGGAGAACGGGATCGTCCGGCTGCTGCCGAACACGGACTGGAAGACCGTTGACGAGGACGGTTCCGGTCCGGTGTACCCCGGATAGCCGTACGGGCGGGGGAGGCTGTGGCGGCCTTTCAGGCGCCTGCCCCGCCCTGGGGGCGGCCGGTTGTCCACATGCGCGTGGTTTTCCACAGGGGGTGGCGGCCCGGCCGATGTGACGGGACAGTGGGGGCCATGTGGGGCTGGTGGCAGGAGATCGCCGATCTGGTGCTGCCGGCCGACTGCGCGGGATGCGGTCGGCCGGGTGTCCCGCTGTGCGACCGGTGTCATGGGGCGCTGCGCGGGCCCGGGGCTCGTCGGGTGCTGCCGAGCCCGGTGCCGCCGGGGCTGCCGGTGGTCCATGCGGCGGTGGATTACGTGGACGAGGCCCGGGCGGTGCTGCTCGCGCACAAGGAGCGGGGAGCGCTGCGGCTGGCGGGGCCGCTGGGCGAGGCGCTGGCCGGTGCGGTGCGGACGGTGGCCCGCGGCGTCCTGCCCCGGGCCCTGGGGGACCGGCCCCTGCTGCTGGTGCCGGTGCCCTCGGCGCGGCGTGCGGTGGGGGCGCGGGGCCATGATCCGGCCCGGCGCATCGCGTGCGCGGCGGCGGGCGTGCTGCGCCGCGAGGGGTGTCCCGCGCGGGTGCCGTCGGTGCTGCGGCAGCGGCGGCGGGTGACCGACCAGTCGGGGCTGGGTGCCCGCCAGCGCCGGGCGAACGTGACGGGGGCGCTGGAGGCCGCGCCGGGTGGCGGGCGGCTCCTGGTGGCGGGCCCGGTGGTGCTGGTGGACGATCTGATGACGACGGGGGCCTCGCTCGCGGAGGCCGCGCGGGCGGTGGCGGAGGCGGGCGGACGAGTCGTGGGCGGGGCGGTGGTGGCCGCGCCGCCGACCCCGGTGTCCACCCCCGCGCCCTGGGGGACCTCGGCGGCTCCGGGGCGTCTCAGACCCTTCGCCAGCGGTAAGCGGAACTGAATACGAAGCCGTGTCGTTGCAGGCTGTAAGGATGGCAAAGCACCTGATCGGAGGTACGGCTCGGTAGGGGGTGCCGACAACCGTCCGGGCGAGCTATGTTCGGTTGTGAGGAGTGGCAGGTGCTATGACTCACAAATCCGCTTGGCGTGCTTTGCGTGCTTTCTCGTGAGCCGTTGACCGAAACGGGGTGGAGTTGTTCCCCGTGGGAAGGAGAGGTGAAAGCCGCCAAGCCGGTGGCTCCGGAAGACGCCGGAGCCTAGTGCACAAGGGATGAGCTCCGGTGGACCATCCGGAGCGACCCGGGAACGGAGTTCTGCGTGGACATCGTCGTCAAGGGCCGTAAAACAGAGGTGCCCGAGCGGTTCCGGAAGCACGTGGCCGAGAAGCTGAAGCTGGATAAGATCCAGAAGCTCGACGGCAAGGTGATCAGCCTCGACGTCGAGGTGTCCAAGGAGCACAATCCGCGGCAGGCCGACCGGTCCGACCGTGTGGAGATCACCCTTCGCTCCCGCGGCCCGGTCATTCGGGCGGAGGCCGCGGCGGCCGATCCGTACGCAGCGCTGGACCTGGCGGCCGGCAAGCTGGAAGCGCGGATGCGCAAGCAGCACGACAAGCGCCACACCCGGCGTGGCAACGGTCGCATTCCGGCCAGCGACGTGGCCATCACGGTGCCCAATGCGGCACGTATCAACGGGCACGGTGAGATCGCCGCCCAGCGCACCCCGTCGGACACTGTTCCGACCACCCGGATGGGACCCCTGGAAGTT
The DNA here is from genome assembly GCF_003721215.1 of Streptomyces botrytidirepellens. Taxonomy (NCBI): domain Bacteria; kingdom Bacillati; phylum Actinomycetota; class Actinomycetes; order Kitasatosporales; family Streptomycetaceae; genus Streptomyces; species Streptomyces botrytidirepellens. Next base: position 6,230 of record NZ_RIBZ01000756.1, on the reverse strand, counting down.
CAGGGTGAAGGCCCCCTCGTGGTCCGTGAGAAGACCCACGCCGCGGTCCCGATGACGCTCGACCAGGCTCTCTACGAGATGGAGCTGGTCGGGCACGATTTCTATCTGTTCGTCGACTCCGACACCAGTCAGCCCAGCGTCGTCTACCGGCGGCACGGCTATGACTACGGGGTCATTCACCTTCAGCCGGAGGCGTTCGCCGGGGAGGAGCCCGGTGGTGCCGGCGGCGCACTCGGCGCCTGAGACCACCTGAGGCTCGACCGCTTCTGGGCGGGCGCACAGAGAGTGAACGGGATCGCGCGGCGTATGCGCCGCGCGGTCCCGTGGCCGGTCCGGGCATGAAATCATGGCTCGACGGCCAACCGGCATGGGGAAACGACTGGTTGACGCCGCACAGCACCGTGCACCGCAGAGTGCAGACCGCAAGGGCCATGGCCTTCAGGGGGAGGAACGATGGCGGACAGCTTCGGGCCCGTGTCCGACGAAGGCGATGACCAACGCCTGGGGCCGGACAGGGGCGAGCCGCGCGGCGAGCCGCGCAAGGAGCCGATTCGGGTCCTCGTAGTGGACGACCACGCCCTCTTCCGGCGTGGGTTGGAGATCGTCCTGGCCCAGGAAGAGGACATTCAGGTCGTCGGTGAGGCCGGGGACGGCGCCGAGGCCGTGGACAAGGCGGCGGATCTGCTGCCGGACATCGTCCTGATGGATGTGCGCATGCCCAAGCGCGGGGGGATCGAGGCATGCACGTCGATCAAGGAAGTGGCCCCCAGCGCCAAAATCATCATGCTGACGATCAGCGACGAGGAGGCCGACCTCTACGACGCGATCAAGGCGGGTGCCACCGGCTATCTGCTCAAGGAGATCTCGACCGACGAGGTGTCGACCGCGATTCGCGCGGTGGCCGACGGCCAGTCGCAGATCAGCCCGTCGATGGCGGCCAAGCTCCTCACCGAGTTCAAGTCGATGATCCAGCGCACCGACGAGCGGCGGCTGGTGCCGGCGCCCCGGCTCACCGACCGTGAGCTGGAGGTGCTGAAGCTGGTGGCCACCGGCATGAACAACCGCGACATCGCCAAGGAACTGTTCATCAGCGAGAACACCGTCAAGAACCACGTCCGGAACATCCTGGAGAAGCTTCAGCTGCACTCCCGGATGGAGGCCGTGGTCTACGCGATGCGGGAGAAGATCCTCGAAATCAGGTGAGCGGGCAGGTGAGCGGGCAGGTGAGCGGCGGATGACCCGGCGGCCGGGCCGCGGTCAGCGGACCGCGGCCGCCAGCGGTGCGGCCAGCTCCGGGCGGTTGACCCGCTCGATCCGCACCGCGTCGCAGCCCACCCACCCGGCCGCCTCACGGAGCGCCTCGGCCATCGGCGCCACGGCCTTCGGGGTGTCCAGCGACACCTGCCGGGCCACCAGCGTGGTCCCCTCACGGGCCGGATCGACCCGGCCGAGCAGCCGCCCGCCCGACAGCAGCGGCATGGCGAAGTAGCCGTACACCCGCTTGGGCCGGGGCACGTACGCCTCCAGCCGATGGCTGAAGCCGAAGATCCGCTCGGTGCGCGCCCGGTCCCATATCAAGGAGTCGAAGGGCGACAGCAGGGTCGTGCGGTGCCGTCCGCGCGGGGTGGTGGCCAGCGCCTCGGGGTCCGCCCAGGCGGCCTTGTCCCAGCCCGCGACCTTCACCGGCACCAGCCCCGAGTCCGCGATCACCGCGCTGACCTGCTCCCCCTTGAGCCGGTGGTAGTCCGCGAGATCCGCGCGGGTGCCCACGCCGAGGGACTGCCCCGCGAGCCGCACCAGCCGCCGCAGGCACTCCGCGTCGTCCAGGTCGTCGTGCAGCAGCGCCTCCGGCACGGCGCGCTCCGCCAGGTCGTACACCCGCTTCCAGCCGCGCCGCTCCACGCACACCACCTCGCCGTACGTCAGCGCGCGCTCGACCGCGACCTTGGTCGCCGACCAGTCCCACCACAGGCCGCCGTTCTTGGCGCCGCCCAGCTCGGTCGCGGTCAGCGGGCCCTCGGCGCGCAGCTGCGCCACGACCTTCTCGTACGCTCCCGGCGGCAGCTCGTGGTGCCAGTGCGGGCGGGCGCGGTAGGCGCGGCGGCGGAACGCGAAGTGCGGCCACTCCTCGATCGGCAGCACGCACGCCGCGTGCGACCAGTACTCGAAGGCGTGGGTGTCGCTCCAGTACGCCGATTCGACCGCCGTGCGGCCGACCGCGCCCAGCCGCGCGTAGGGAATCAGCTCGTGCGAGCGCGCCAGCACCGAGATCGTGTCCAGCTGCACCGCGCCCAGATGGCGCAGGACGCCGCGCACCCCGCCGCGCCGGTCGGGCGCCCCCAGGAGCCCCTGGGCGCGCAGCGCGATCCGGCGCGCCTCGTCGGCGGAGAGGCTGACCTCGGGCTTCTGGTCCGCGATGGACCCGGTGGCGGGATTCGTCATGCGCGCCACCGTAGTGGCGACCACTGACAACGCCCCCGACCCGTTGGGGGGCACGCGGTCAGGCCCGGTTCGCGGCGGGGGCCGGGACGTACGGCGTGGTCGAGGGCAGCCCGAAGTCGGAGGGCAGCAGCGCGCCCCGCCAGGCGTCCCGGCGGGTGCCCTCGCGGACGATCCGCGCCCGGTCCGTTCCCTCCATCCGGAAGCCCACGGCGAGCGCGACCGCCCGCGACGCCTCGTTCCCGGCCTCCGTGCACCACTCCAGCCGCTCCACGCCCAGCCCGGTGAACGCCCACTCGGCCACCGCCCGCGCCGCCTCGCCCGTGTAGCCCTGCCGCCGGTGCTCCCGTACCGTCCAGTAGCCCAGTTCGGCCTGGCGCTCGGGGCTGTGCAGCCGGGCCAGCCGTACCAGGCCCATGGCCCCGATGAGCGCGTCCTCACCCTTGGTGACCAGCGCGAAGTTATAGGTGCTGTCGTCCCGCCAGCCCTCCGGGCAGGTCCGCCGGACGAAGTCCTCGGCGTGGGCGCGTTCGTACGGAGCGGGCACGGTGGTCCAGCGCAGGATGTCCGGGTCCTGACAGGCGGCGTGGACCGCCGGCGCGTCGGACGGCCGGAAGGGGCGCAGGACGAGTCGCTCGGTGGTGAGGGTGACGGGCTCCATGGCGAGAGTCTGGGCCGCTGCCGCGCGGGGCCGCGACTGGTTTTGGTGAATTCGGGGGCACCCCGGCGACCTCTCACGCGTTGACACGGTGTGGTGACACCCGGCCCGCGTGGTGACGGACCTCCCGGCCAGGCGGGGTCTGTCTTACGATGGCCGTTGCGGCGGGGCTTGTGCCCCTTGACAATGCCGCGCCAGCGCACCCCACAACCGTGCCAGGCCCGACCGGCAAGGAGCCAGCCTACGTGTCCGTCTTCAACAAGCTCATGCGTGCAGGCGAAGGAAAGATCCTGCGCAAGCTGCACCGCATTGCGGACCAGGTCAATTCCATCGAAGAGGACTTCCTGTCGCTCTCCGACGCCGAGCTGCGTGCCCTCACCGACGAGTACAAGGAGCGGTACGCCGACGGCGAAAGCCTCGACGACCTGATGCCGGAGGCGTTCGCGACCGTGCGCGAGGCGGCCAAGCGGGTGCTCGGCCAGCGTCACTACGACGTCCAGCTGATGGGCGGTGCCGCGCTGCACCTCGGGTACGTCGCCGAGATGAAGACCGGTGAGGGCAAGACCCTGGTGGGCACCCTCCCGGCGTATCTGAACGCGCTGTCCGGCAAGGGCGTCCACCTGATCACGGTCAACGACTATCTGGCCGAGCGCGACTCGGAGTGGATGGGCCGGGTGCACAAGTTCCTCGGCCTCGAGGTCGGTTGCATCCTCGCCAACATGACCCCGGCGCAGCGCCGCGAGCAGTACGCGTGCGACATCACCTACGGCACCAACAACGAGTTCGGCTTCGACTATCTGCGCGACAACATGGCGTGGTCGCAGGACGAGCTGGTGCAGCGCGGCCACAACTTCGCGATCGTCGACGAGGTCGACTCGATCCTGGTGGACGAGGCCCGTACGCCGCTGATCATCTCCGGCCCGGCCGACCAGGCCACCAAGTGGTACGGCGACTTCGCCAAGCTCGTCCTCCGGCTGACCCGGGGCGAGGCGGCGAACCTCCAGAAGGGTCAGGAGGAGACCGGGGACTACGAGGTCGACGAGAAGAAGCGCACCGTCGGCATCCACGAGTCCGGCGTCACCAAGGTCGAGGACTGGCTGGGCATCGACAACCTGTACGAGTCCGTCAACACTCCGCTGGTCGGCTACCTGAACAACGCCATCAAGGCCAAGGAGCTGTTCAAGAAGGACAAGGACTACGTCGTCATCGACGGCGAAGTCATGATCGTCGACGAGCACACCGGCCGTATCCTCGCCGGTCGCCGCTACAACGAGGGCATGCACCAGGCGATCGAGGCCAAGGAGCAGGTGGAGATCAAGGACGAGAACCAGACTCTCGCCACGATCACCCTCCAGAACTTCTTCCGCCTCTACGCCAAGCTCTCCGGCATGACCGGTACGGCGATGACCGAGGCCGCCGAGTTCCACCAGATCTACAAGCTGGGCGTCGTCCCGATCCCGACCCACCGCCCCCTCGCCCGTGTCGACCAGTCCGACCTGATCTACCGCACCGAGGTCGCCAAGTTCGACGCGGTCGTCGAGGACATCGTCGAGAAGCACGAGAAGGGCCAGCCGGTCCTGGTCGGCACCACCTCCGTGGAGAAGTCCGAGTACCTGTCGCAGCAGCTCGCCAAGCGCGGTGTGCCGCACGAGGTGCTCAACGCCAAGCAGCACGACCGGGAGGCGACGATCGTCGCCCAGGCGGGCCGCAAGGGCGCCGTCACGGTCGCGACGAACATGGCCGGCCGTGGTACGGACATCAAGCTCGGCGGCAACCCCGACGACCTCGCCGAGGCCGAGCTGCGCCAGCGCGGCCTGGACCCGGTGGAGCACTCCGAGGAGTGGGCGGCGGCGCTGCCCGCCGCCCTGGAGAAGGCCGAGGCCGCGGTCAAGGCCGAGTTCGAGGAGGTCAAGGACCTCGGCGGACTGTATGTGCTGGGCACCGAGCGCCATGAGTCGCGCCGCATCGACAACCAGCTGCGCGGTCGTTCCGGCCGTCAGGGCGACCCCGGCGAGTCCCGCTTCTACCTCTCGCTCGGCGACGACCTGATGCGGCTGTTCAAGGCGCAGATGGTCGAGCGCGTGATGGCCATGGCCAACGTTCCCGACGATGTGCCGATCGAGAACAAGATGGTCACCCGCGCCATCGCCTCCGCCCAGTCGCAGGTCGAGCAGCAGAACTTCGAGACCCGTAAGAACGTCCTGAAGTACGACGAGGTCCTCAACCGGCAGCGCGAGGTCATCTACGGCGAGCGCCGCCGCGTCCTGGAGGGCGAGGACCTCCAGGAGCAGGTCGGCCACTTCATGGACGACACGATCGACGCGTACATCCAGGCGGAGACCGTCGAGGGCTTCGCCGAGGAGTGGGACCTGGACCGGCTGTGGGGCGCGTTCAAGCAGCTCTACCCGGTCAAGGTGACCGTCGACGAGCTGGAGGAGGAGACCGGCGACCGCGCCGGGATCACCGCCGAGTTCATCGCCGAGGCCGTCAAGGACGACATCCACCAGCAGTACGAGGCCCGCGAGGAGCAGCTCGGCTCCGAGATCATGCGCGAGCTGGAGCGGCGCGTCGTGCTGTCCGTGCTGGACCGCAAGTGGCGCGAGCACCTCTACGAGATGGACTACCTCCAGGAGGGCATCGGGCTGCGTGCGATGGCCCAGAAGGACCCGCTGGTCGAGTACCAGCGCGAGGGCTTCGACATGTTCCAGGCCATGATGGAGGGCATCAAGGAGGAGTCGGTCGGCTACCTGTTCAACCTGGAGGTCCAGGTCGAGCAGCAGGTCGAGGAGGTCCCGGTCGAGGACGCGGAGGCCAAGGCCACGCTGGACAAGGACGTGCAGGACGCGGTCCCGGCGGGCGCCTCCTCGGGGCGTCCCGAGATCCACGCCAAGGGCCTGGACGCCCCGCAGCGGCCGGACCGGCTGCACTTCTCGGCCCCGACGGTCGACGGCGAGGGCGGCATCGTGGAAGGCGACTTCACCAACGGTGAGACCCCGCCCGCGCCGCGCTCCGAGTCCGACGGGCTGACCCGCGCGGAGCGGCGCAAGGCCAACAAGGGTGGCCGCCGCCGTAAGAAGTAGCGCGTAGCGGAGTTACGTGAGAGGCCGGGGCACCGTGCGACCACCGCACGGTG
>NZ_RIBZ01000755.1:0-9809 GCF_003721215.1 Streptomyces botrytidirepellens | reverse complement strand
GGGCCACCGGGATCGCCCCCGGGCTCATGCCGCCTCCGGTCCCTTGGTCTCGGGCCGGCCCGCCTCGGGGCGGCGCCCGCCGCGCATCCGCCCCCACGGGCCGGGCCGCGGCTCCGTGGCCTGCTCCTCCTCGGCCTGGCCCGCCGGGTGCAGATGCGTGAACCGGTGGACGACGGCCGCGAGCACCCCGCCGACCAGCGGCGCGATCAGGAACACCCACAGCTGGGAGAGCGCCCCGCCGCCCGCGAACAGCGCCGGGCCGAGGCTCCGCGCCGGGTTGACGGAGGTCCAGGTCAGCGGGATGCCGACCAGGTTGACGGCGGCGAGCGCGAGCCCCACCGGCACCGGCTCGATCCCGGCCAGCGTCACCTTCTCGGTCACCATGAGGAAGACGAAGACCAGCAGGAACGTGAGCAGCACCTCGGCCAGGAAGGCCCCGCCCGCGCCGAGGCCCACCGGGGACCGGCCGCCGTAGCCGTTGCTGCCGAACGCGTCGTCCGTACGCAGCCTCGGCACTTGCTTGGCGAGCAGGAACAGCACGGCGGCGCCGACGATCCCGCCGACCAGCTGCGCGACCCAGTACTCGGCGGCCCTGCGGATGTCGATCCGCCCGGCCAGGAGCGCCCCCAGGGTGACCGCCGGGTTGATGTGGCAGCCCGAGATGCGGCCGAACGCGTAGGCGAGCGCAATGAGGATGAAGCCGAAGGCGAGCGAGATGCCGACGGCGTTGATGTAGTCGCCCGCCAGAACCAGGGAACCGACCCCGAAGAGGACCAGCAGCGCGGTTCCGGTGAACTCCGATACGACCGTTCTCGTCTCCATGGCGTTCTCCTCGCATCGCTCGGACCGCCAGTTGCCCTATGCATTGTGGGGCGTATCGGGGGATTTCGCCTGCCGATGACCGTTCCGTCGCAGGTCAGCGGGGGTTTGCCGGGACCGGTGTCAGCGGCTGAAGAGGGGGTCCCCGGGCACCGTCGCGTCCGGCGGCAGCAGCGCCAGGTTCAGCCCGCGCACCAGCCTGGCCCGCAGCGTCTCGTCGGCCGCCAGCGCGCCCGCCACCCGCTGCGCCGTCTCGCGCGCCGGGGCGTGCGGGGCCAGGGCGAGCGCCAGCATGCCGTCGGCGTCCGCGGCCGGGGCCAGATGCGCGCGCACCACCTCGGGTTCGGCGGCCAGCACGGTACGCACCGCCTCGGCGACCGCGGGGTCGGCGAGCGGATCGGTGCTGGTCCGGCCCTCGGCGAGGGCGAGCAGGGCGGGCCCGGTGACCTGGTACGGCACCGGTCCGGCGAGGTCCAGCACCAGGGTGTCCGCCTTCTCGTGCGCGGCCGCCTCCAGCGCCTGCCGCAGCGGTACGGCGACGGGCCGGGCGTCCGGGCGCCAGCGGGCCAGCGTCTCCAGGGAGGTGAAGGCGGGCAGGGCGCGGCGGCCGCCGGGGGCCTCCAGCGTGGGCACGGCCATGTCGCTCGTCTTCTCCCGGCGCAGCCCGTCGGGCCCTTCCTCCACCTCACCGAGGAGGGCGACCACCGGCACGAGCAGTCGCGCCTCGGTGAGCGCGGCCAGCACCTCGGGCTCGGCGGTGCGGTCGTCGGCCCAGGCGGCGAGCGCCGCGGTCAGGCGGGCGTCGGCGGAGCCGTCGTCGCCGGAGAAGCCGGGGTCGGGAATGTTCTTGAGCGCCACTCCACGAGGGTATCGGGGCCGCCGTGAGGTCTTTCTCATGGGTTGTTCATCACCTTGTCTCCCGTCGCGCGGCGGGGCCGTCTAGCCTCGCCCTCCATGGAGACCGACACGTCAGGGGGGCTGGACCGGGGCCGCGGCCCCGGTCGAAGAGCGCGCCGCCCGGCCGTGATCGCGGTCGTGGCGGCACTCGCGATGTCCCTGCTGGGGTGCGGGGTGGGCACCAGTGCACCGACTTCACCGACGAGGACCCAGCTGCGACCGAGCGCCGGGCCGCGGTGTGCGGCGGGCGACATCCAGGGAGGCGACGTGGACCGGGTGACCGAGGTCGGGGCACCTTCGACGGCATCGGTGGCGCCGCCCGCCGCATCGCCCCGTACGCTGCGCCAGGCGCTCGGCCACGCGCTGGCCCCGGTGACCCGCGAGTGCGACGGGGAGTTCGCGGTGGCCCTGCTGGACACCCGGTCGGGGGCGAGCGCGGCGTACGGGAACCGCACGTATGACACGGCGAGCATCGTCAAGGTCGGCATCCTCGCGGCGCTGCTGCTCAAGGCGCAGGACGAGCGGCGCGGGCTGACCGCGAAGGAGCGCGACGCCGCCACCGTGATGATCGAGCACAGCGACAACGGCGCGGCGACCGCACTGTGGAAGGTGATCGGCGGCGCCGACGGGTTCGACGCGGCGCAGCACCGGCTGGGGCTGACCCACACCCGCGGCGGCCGGGCGGGGCTGTGGGGGCTGACCCGGACCACCGCCACCGACCAGCTGAGGCTGCTGCGCGCGGTGTTCGGGGACGGCTCCGCGCTGAACGCGAACTCCCAGGCGTACATCCGGACGCTGATGGGCCGGATCACCACCGGCCAGGACTGGGGTGTCTCGGCCGCCGCCGACGCGGGCGCCGGTACCCGGCTGAAGAACGGCTGGCTGCCGCGCAGCACCACCGGGCTGTGGGACGTCAACAGCATCGGCCAGGTCACCGCGAGCGGGCGGACGTTCCTGGTGGCGGTGCTCTCCGACGGCAGCAAGAACATGAACACCGGAGTGGCCCTGGTCGAGCAGGCCGCGCGGGCGGCCGTGGGTGCGGCCGCGACGCTCCGGGCATGACGGTCCCGTACGGCGGCGCGTACGGCGTGCCGGCGCGTACGGCGTGCTCAGCGCGTACGGGACAGGCGCCGCAGGGCGCGCGGGACGCGCAGCGGGCCCGAGCCGCGCCACAGGACGATTGCGGCGCCCACCAGGCCCGCCCCGGCGACGGCGGCGAACACCGCCGTCTCGTTGACCCCGCCCTCGTCGCCGGAGGCGCCGGTCCGGCTGGGGCCGGAGCCGAAGAAGCGCCGTGACGACGCCGCGGCGGCGGGTTGCTGGGGTTCGGGTTTCGTCTTCGCCGCCGCCTTGAGGGCCGCCGCGGCGTCCACCACGCCCGCGCCCAGCTCGTCGCTGTGTCCGCCGGACGGGCGGCTCCGGGCGGTCTGTTCCAGCAGCTGCCGGACCTGACGCGGGCTCAGGTCGGGGTGGGCGGAGCGGACGAGGGCGGCGACGCCGGAGACGAAGGCGGCGGCCGCGCTGGTCCCCCAGCCCTCGTAGTAGCGCTTGTCGGGGTCGGCTATGACCACGTCGACGCCGGGCGCGGCGACGGTGGCGTACCAGCGGCGGGTGGAGAAGGCGGCGCGGTTGCCGTAGCGGTCGACGGCGGTCACCGCGATCACGCCGGGGTAGGCGGCCGGGTAGGAGACGCGGTCGCCCTTGTCGCCGCCGTTGCCCGCGGAGGCGACCACGACGGAGCCCTTGCGCAGCGCGTACTGCACGGCGGCGTCCTCGGCGGGTTCGGGGTGGGCCGACGCGCTGTCGTCGCCCAGGGACAGGTTGATCACGTCGGCGCCGTGGTCGGCGGCCCAGCGGATGCCCTTCGCGAGCGCGCCGCCCCGGGAGCTGCGCGCCTTGGCGCGCTGCGGGTCGCCGTCCTCCAGGATCACCCGCACCGGCAGGATCTTGGTCTTGGGCGCGACACCCATGACGCCTTCGCTGTCCCCCGCGCCGTGTCCACTGCCCGCAATGATGCCCGCCATCGCGGTGCCGTGCCGGGCCCAGGGGCGGTCGCCGCGCTCGGCGCCGAAGCCGATGAGGTCCTTGCCGGGCAGCACCTGCCCCTTGAGGTCGGGGTGCTGGTCGTCGACGCCGGTGTCCAGGACGGCGACGGTCGTGCCCGCGCCCTTGGTGGTCTGCCACGCCTGGCGGGTGTGGACGGCGTCGAGCGCCCATTCCTGGGCCTGGATGCCGTCGGCCCGGGCAGGGGCGACGGGCACCAGGGTCAGCCCGGCGGCGGCGAGGCTGACGGCGATGCGCCGCGCGGTCCTCATGAGCCGCTCCCCCGCTGCCCGGACGCCTCCGGTGTCTCCGGCGCCTCTGGAGCCTGGGACAGGGCCTGGCGGAAGGCGTCCTCGGCCGCGTCGGTGAGGCCGCGGGCGTCGTTACCGAGGCCGGACTGGGCGGGGGCGGAGGTCGCGCCGCGCCGGGTGGCCTCGCCCGCCGACTGGGGGTCGGTGACCTCGCGTCCGTCGGCGAATCCGGAAACGGCGTAGAGGACGGCGGGTGCGTCGGTCAGGATCCGGATCCGCCAGCTCGCGCGCTGGTCGTCTCCGAAGCGGGCCGCGGCGGTGCCCTTCGCGGCGTACGGACGGGGCATCAGATCGGCGCGTTCGTCCAGCTTGTCGTCGGCGAAGCGCTGCCGCAGGGCCTTCATCCCGGCGGTGTCGGCCGCGGTGATCAGCAGGCCGACGGTGGTCACGCTGGTGCTGGTGGAGTCGGTGTAGGTGGCGCGCAGCAGGCGTTCGCAGCCCACCGGGGAGAGCGCCTTGGTGAGCAGCGGGTCGAAACCGCCGCCGCAGCTGCTGTCGGGGGCGACCGCGACCCGCGTCCAGAGCCGGTCGGCGCCGCCGGGGCCGTCGCCCTTGCCGCGCAGGGTGCGGGGGAACAGGTCGTCCACGGGGACGCTGTGCCAGGCGGCGCGCGTCTTGGCGTAGGTGTCGGCGGCCGAGGGCGGCGCGCCGGGGCTGTCGCCCAGCCAGCTGCCGGCCGCCGCGCCGACGAGCAGCCCGAGGCCGAGGACGAGAGAGATGGCGGCGGCCACCTTGCGGCTGCGCGTGCGGTGATGGCCGGTTCCGGCGCTCGGCGGGGCGGCGGGACGCGGCGGGGTGGTGGGGCGCGGTGGTACGTGCGGTCTGGTGGCGGGCCCGCTGGGGCCGCCGGTGCGGCCGGAGTTCCGTCCGCCGTGGGTGGCGCCCCGGGGGGAGGGGACCTTCGCCGGGACGCCGAGGATGGGGGTGTCCGGGTCCGGGACGAAGCCGGGCGGCCCGAAGACCGGCGGGCCGAAACCGGGCGGGCCGGAGGGTGTGCCGGGCGGGGCGCTCGGCGGGGTGACGTTGCGCGGCGGGGGCGCGGACCGGGGCGTGGGCGCGGTGCGCGGGGGGTGCACAGGGCGAGGTGGGGGCGTACGACGAGAAGAGTGCGCCTGTTCCGCATCCGCGCTCACCGGCACCCCCTCGCGCCCCTCGAGACCTGGTTCACGTCGCTCCGTCCGGTTCGCCGCGCCGCCCCACCGCCTTTCGGGCAGGCGGGCCCGAATACGGACATCACGCCGCTGACCTGCCGGTCGTGGCGTGCGCGACACTCTACGGGGCACCGGGCACCCTCCGCATCGGCTGCCCTCTACCCAGCGGTAATCGCGGTCTGGCAAGCTTCACGACATGTCCTCTTCCGCCGCTGACCGGGCCCGTTACGACCGGGCCACCGCCCATCTCGAAGCACCCGTGGCGATTGTCGACCTGAGGGCCTTCGACGACAACGCACGCGACCTGGTACGCCGGGCGGGAGGCAAGCCGATCCGGGTGGCCAGCAAGTCGGTGCGGTGCCGGGCGCTGCTGGAACGGGTCCTGGCGCGGGACGGGTTCGCGGGCATCATGAGCTTCACGCTCGCGGAGTCCCTGTGGCTGGCCCGCGAGGGCTTCGACGACGTCCTGCTCGCCTATCCGTCCACCGACCGGGACGGCTACGCCACCCTGACCAGCGACCCCAAGCTCGCCGCCGCCGTGACCGTGATGGTGGACGACATCGGCCAGCTCAACCTGATCGAGAGTGTGCGCGCCGGGACCGAAGTGGTCCGGGTCTGCCTGGAGTTGGACACCTCGCTGCGCATGCTGGGCGGCCGGATCCGCGTCGGCGCCCTGCGCTCACCGCTGCGCACGCCCGAGCAGCTGGCCGCGCTGGCGCGGGAGATCGAGCGCCGCCCCGGCTTCCGGGTGGTCGGGCTGATGGGCTACGAGGGCCATGTGGCGGGGGTGGGCGACGCGGTGACCGGCCGTCCGCTGCGCTCCCGCGCGATCCGGCTGATGCAGCGCACCGCGCGCCGGGAGCTGGCGGACCGCCGGGCGGCGGCGGTGCGGGCCGTACGGGCGGTGGCGGACCTGGAATTCGTCAACGGCGGCGGCACGGGCAGCGTGCAGCACACCGCCGCCGAGGACGCGGTGACGGAGATCGCCGCCGGGTCCGGGCTCTACCAGCCGCGGCTGTTCGACAACTACACGTCCTTCCGGGGCCGCCCGGCCGCCCTCTTCGCCCAGCCGGTGGTGCGCCGCCCGGGCGTGGGCGTGGTGACCGTCCTGGGCGGCGGATATCCGGCGTCCGGGGCGGCGGGCCCGGACCGGCTGCCGGTGCCGTATCTGCCGGAGGGGCTGCGTTACGACCCGCAGGAGGGCCCGGGCGAGGTGCAGACCCCGCTGCTGGGCACGCCCGCCGACGATCTGCTGATCGGCGACAGGGTGTGGTTCCGGCACGCCAAGGCCGGTGAGCTGTGCGAGCGGTTCGCGACGCTGCACCTGGTCGAGGACGACCGGGTGGTGGACTCCGTACCGACGTACCGGGGCGAGGGCCGCACCTTCCTGTAGTCCGGGCCCCGCCCCGTCCCCCGTCCCCCGTCCTCAGCGAAGCGGCTTATATGGACCGGCCGTCGCCCGCCAGCGCCTCGATACCCTCGACGATCTTGTCCATGTCGCCGAGCGGCGGTGCCTTGTCGCTCACGTCGAAGCCGAAGCGCACCAGGACCATGGTGTCGGGGACGGTGGGCGACGGGAAGGCGAGGGACTGGACGTATCCGTCGTCGCCCTTCTTCGTGGTGACCTTCCAGCGCACCAGATAGCCCTCCTCCCCCGCGACGTCGACCTCTTCCTCCTTGAGCCGCTTGTGCGAGGAGATCCCGCCGTACGCCTTGCGCTCGGTGTCCTCGTCCGTGCCGTAGGACTCCTCGGCGTTCTGGGCTATGTCCTCCTCGGCGATGCCCTTGGCGGTGTCCGCCTTGAAGCCGCTGGCGGTCCGGGAGAAGGCGCCGCCGCGGACGCACTCGGTGGAGGGGTCGCCCGGGCACGGGTAGCGCGAGGTGGTCACGCCCGCGCCGCCGGCGCTGCTGCGGCCCGCCTGCCAGCCCGACAGCACGGGCAGGCTGATGCCGCTGGCGGCGTCCGGGGCGATGCTCGGGTCGTCGGTGGGCGCCGCGCTGGGGCCGTCGGTGGGCAGGTCGGACGGGGCGTCCGAGGGGGCGTCGTCGCCGTCCCCGGGCGGGGCGGGGGCGGTCGGCAGCGGGTTCGCCCGGTCGCCGTCGTCGCCGCCCCCGCTGTCGCCCAGCAGCACGATCCCGCCGATGATCGCGGCGACCACGGCCCCCACGGACAGCGCGAGCACCGCGACCCGGGGGCCGCGGCCGTTCGCCCGGCCGCCATCCTGGCCGGGCGCGTAACCGGGCCCGTAGCCGGGCGCGGGCGGCGGGCTGAAGGGCGACTCCGCCGGGGCGGTGGTGTCGCGCGTGTACTCGGTCCAGGTGGCCCCGTCCCACCACCGGTGCAGGGCGGGGCCGTGGCCTGTGTAACCGGGATCGGGGTACCAGCCCGGGGGCGTGTTCATGCTCACGCCGTCACCTTATGGCCACGGGTCGGCTCCGTACACCGGGGTTGCGCGGACTGCGCGCCCGGCTACAAGCGGGTCCGCGAGGGCTCCTAGATCGGCGTGACGTACGCCCCGGCGATACCGCCGTCCACAAGGAACTCGGCCGCGTTGATGAACGAGGAGTCGTCGCTGGCCAGGAAGGCGACCGCGGACGCGATCTCCTCCGGTTCGGCGAACCGCCCCACCGGTACGTGCACCAACCGCCGCGCCGCCCGCTCCGGGTCCTTGGCGAACAACTCCTTCAGCAGCGGGGTGTTGACCGGCCCCGGGCACAGCGCGTTGACCCGGATGCCCTCGCGAGCGAACTGCACACCCAGCTCGCGCGACATCGCCAGCACGCCGCCCTTGGAGGCGGTGTAGCTGATCTGCGACGTCGCGGCGCCCATGACGGCCACGAAGGACGCCGTGTTGATGATGGAACCCCTGCCCTGCCGCTGCATGTAGGGCAGCGCGGCCTTGCAGCACAGATAGACGGAGGTGAGGTTGACCTCCTGGACGCGCTTCCAGGCGTCCAGGCCGGTGGTGAGGATCGAGTCGTCGTCGGGCGGCGAGATGCCCGCGTTGTTGAACGCCACGTCGACCGAGCCATAGGTGTCGTACGCGGTCTTGAACAGCGCCTCGACCTGCTCCTGGTCGGTGACGTCCACCTGGACGTAGAGCCCGCCGACCTCGTCGGCCGCGGCCTTGCCCGCGGAGGCGTCGATGTCGGCGCACACGACGCGCGCGCCCTCGGAGGCGAAGCGGCGCGCGGTGGCCAGGCCGATGCCGCTGCCCGCTCCGGTGATGACCGCGGTACGGCCCACCAGGCGGCGGCACACGGGGGTCTCGGCCACAGTTTCGGTCACGGTCTCGGTCACGTCACTGCTCCTCGGTGCTGTTCTCGGTGCTGATGAACACGTTCTTGGTCTCGGTGAAGGCGGTCAGGGCGTCGGGGCCCAGCTCCCGGCCGAGACCGGACTGCTTGTAGCCGCCGAAGGGGGTCGCGTAGCGCACGCTGCTGTGCGAGTTGACGGACAGGTTCCCGGCGGCGACGGCGCGCGAGACGCGCACCGCGCGGCCCACGTCGCGGGTCCAGATCGAGCCGGAGAGGCCGTAGTCGGTCGCGTTGGCCAGCCGTACGGCGTCGGCCTCGTCCTCGAAGGGGAGGACGACGGCCACCGGTCCGAAGATCTCCTCCACGGCGGTGCGGTCGCCGGGCGAGGTGGCCTCCAGGACGGTCGCCGGGTACCAGAAGCCCTTGCCGCCGGGGGCCTCGCCGCGGATGGCGGCGGGCGCGTCCTCGGGGACGTAGGACCGTACGCGCTCCCGCTGCGCGGCGGAGATCAGCGGGCCCATGGCGGTGGCGGGGTCGGCCGGGTCGCCGACCGCGAAGGACCGTACGGCAGGCTCCAGCAGCTCCATGAACCGGTCGTAGACGCCGCGCTGGACCAGGATCCGGCTGCGGGCGCAGCAGTCCTGACCGGTGTTGTCGAGGAACGAACCGGGTGCCGCGGCCGCGGCGCGCTCGATGTCGGCGTCGGCGAAGACGATGTTGGGGCTCTTGCCGCCGAGTTCGAGCGTCACGCGCTTCACGCCCGCCGCGCACTTCGCCATGATCTCCTTGCCGACGGCCGTCGACCCGGTGAAGACGACCTTGGCCACGCCCGGGTGCTCCACCAGCGCGGTCCCGGCCACCGGCCCGGCGCCGGGCAGCACCTGGAACAGCCCCTCGGGCAGCCCGGCGAGGGCGAGTTCGGCGAGCCGGAGCGCGGTCAGCGGGGTGGTCTCGGCGGGCTTGAGGAGGACGGCGTTGCCCGCGGCGAGGGCGGGCGCGGTGCCCCAGCCCGCGATCGGCATCGGGAAGTTCCACGGCGCGATGACGGCGACCACGCCGAGCGGTTCGTGGAAGGTGATGTTCAGGCCGCCCGCGACCGGGATCTGGGCGCCGCTCAGCCGCTCCACTCCCCCGGCCGCGTACTCCAGCAGATCGCGGACGTTGCCCGACTCCCAGCGGGCGTTGCCGATGGGGTGGCCCGCCTCGCGGACCTCCAGCGCGGCCAGTTCCTCGATGTGGTCGTCCACGGTGGCGGCGAAGCGGCGCAGCAGCCGGGCCCGGTCGGCGGGGGCGAGGGCGGCCCAGCCGCGCTGGGCGGTGGCGGCGCGGG
>NZ_RIBZ01000752.1:0-9758 GCF_003721215.1 Streptomyces botrytidirepellens | reverse complement strand
CGCGCGCCGGATGGTGCGCCGGACCGCGCCGGGCCCGCGGCCCCGCGCGCGGACCGGGGAGCCCCCGCCCGGCAGGGAGCCCCCGCCCGGCAGGGAGCCCGGGCTGGCCCTGGTGGTGATCGCCCCGCGCGACGGTCTCGCGGCGTACGCACCGGATCCGGCGGCCGCCGAGCCGCTGCTCGCCTCCGGCACACCCCATCTGTACGCGGGGGTGATCGAGGGCACCGGGGTGGTGGGGCCCCTGGTCCTGCCGGGCGTCACCCCCTGTGCGGGCTGCGCCGCGGCGGCCCGTGCCGAGCGGGAGCCGGTGTGGCCGAGGATGCTGGCCCAGTGGCGGTCCGGCCGCCGCGGTGCCGCGCCCGCCTGTGATACGGCGCTGGCCACGGTGGTGGCCGGGCTCGCCGCTTCCCGGACGCTGGCCTTCCTCGACGGCGGACTGCCCGGGGGCGCGGCGGCCCGCTGGGAGCTGGCGCTGCCCGCCCTCTCCTGGCAGGCCGAGCGCGTCGAGGCGCATCCCGGATGCGAGTGCGGAGCGGCCGGGCGGGATGATGCGGTATACGCCTCGGCCGCGGAGAGACCGCACGCCACAATGTGCGGGTGACCGACGTCCGCGGAGTGGGCGACGGGGGTCCGGGAGGCCGCTCCCGGGATGGCTCAGCTGTAGTTGGAGGGCGCATGTCCGATCTGCCGCGCAAGGCGATCACCCGCACCGCCAAACTGGCGGCGCTGCCCTTGGGATTCGCGGGGCGCGCCACCTGGGGGCTGGGGAAGCGGATAGGAGGGCGACCGGCGGAGATCGTCGCGCGCGAGATGCAGCAGCGCACCGCCGAGCAGATGTTCAAGGTCCTCGGCGAGCTCAAGGGCGGGGCGATGAAGCTCGGGCAGGCGATGTCGGTCTTCGAATCGGCGCTGCCCGAGGAGATCGCCAAGCCCTACCGGGCGGCGCTCACCAAGCTCCAGGAGGCCGCGCCGCCCATGCCCACCGGCACGGTCCACGCGGCGCTGGAGGAGCGGCTCGGCCCGGAGTGGCAGGAGCTGTTCCTGGAGTTCGAGGACAAGCCGGCGGCGGCCGCCTCGATCGGGCAGGTGCACCGGGCGGTCTGGCATGACGGGCGTCAGGTCGCGGTCAAGGTGCAGTACCCGGGGGCGGGTCAGGCACTGCTGTCCGACCTCGGTCAACTGAGCCGGTTCGCCCGGGTGCTGGGGCCGCTGGTGCCGGGCATGGACATCAAGCCGCTGATCGCGGAGTTGCGCGACCGGGTGGCCGAGGAGCTGGACTACGAGCTGGAGGCCGAGTCCCAGCGCGCCCATGTGGCGGAGTACGCCGAGGACACGGAGATCGTGGTGCCCGAGGTGGTGCACCAGGGCGACCAGGTGCTGATCACCGAGTGGCTGGAGGGCATACCGCTCTCCGAGGTGATCGCCGAGGGCAGGCCCGAGGAGCGTGACCGGGCCGGTCAGCTGCTGGCCCGCTTCCTGTTCTCGGGGGCGTCCCGCACCGGCCTGCTGCACGCCGATCCGCACCCCGGAAACTTCCGGCTGCTCACCGGGGACGCCCCGGACGGGCCGCCGGAGCAGTGGAAGCTGGGCGTCCTGGACTTCGGCTCGGTGGACCGGCTCCCCGGGGGGCTGCCCGAGCCCATCGGCATCGCGCTGCGGATGGCGCTGGAGGGCGACGCCGCGGGGGTCTACGACCTGATGCGGGATGAGGGGTTCGTCAAACCGACGATCGAGCTGGATCCTGACGCGCTGCTGGAGTTCCTGCTGCCGATGCTGGAGCCGGCCCAGGTCGAGGCATTCCACTTCGAGAGGCAGTGGATACGCGGCCAGGCGGCGCGGATGGCCGACCGCGGTTCCCCCGTCTACGAGCTGGGCAACCAGCTCAATCTGCCGCCCGCCTATCTGCTGATCCACCGGGTGACCTTGAGCACGATCGGGGTGCTGTGCCAGCTGGGCGCCACGGTGCGGCTGCGGGATGAACTCGAGGCCTGGGTCACCGGCTTCGCCGCCGAGGCGGATGAGACCGACGAGCCTGCCGAGGCCGATGAGACTGCCGAGGCCGATGAGTCCGGTGAGACCGACAGGGACGCCGAGGCCGACGGGGAGGCCGAGGACGCCGAGGTCCCGGCGGAGCGGGCGGCCGAGGACGCGGAGACCTCGGCCTGAGGTTCCGGAAACGGCCGGAGGGCCGGTCCGCATCGGACCGGCCCTCCGTGTCGACGCGTGGTCGCGTCAGGACATGACCGCCGTGGCCAGCGCCCGACGGGCGCGCAGCGAGGCACGCCCCGCGCTGCGGTGCAGGCGCATATGCGCACGCGCCAGGGCTTCTGGGATGAGTTGCATTTCTCGGGTCCTGTTCTGGCGCGACTCGGGCGCGCCGGAGTGATGGCGTGTGGGTGTGTCGGAGACCGGTGGGGTCATCGTCGGGACCTGCTTCATGGGCTCGTGCGTCGCTGGGCGATCGATGGTGCCGGGGGTGCTCATGCCGCGACCGGGTTCTTGCGCGGGCGGCCACGCGGCCGCTTGCGGGCCACGACGACGCCCTGGACGAACAGCTCGCCGCCCCAGACGCCCCAGGGCTCGCGACGGTCTTTGGCCCCGGCGAGGCAGGCCTCGCGCAGCGGACAGGTCTGACACAGCGACTTGGCGTACTCGACGTCGGCCGGGGACTCGGCGAAGAAGACTTCCGGGTCGTAGGAGCGGCACGGGACGGCTACGCCCAGGCTCTCGATGGCGTCATCGAGCTCGGTGAGGGCGGTGAGGGGGGTCAAGGAGTCCTCCGAGGAGTCAGGCGGGCGGTTCAGGTCGGTCTCTGCGGACGGGGCGTGTGCGTTGAGTTGCACGGTGGCGTGTTCCTCGTCTGTTCGGTCCGGCTCGTGGCCGGGCGCTGGCAAATCAAAAGGACCGCGGATCCCGGTGTGGGTTCCGCGGCCCTGGAAGGTGCCGACCTGATCCTGAATCAGGCTGGATAACTCCAGGGTTCGAGCCTGCGGAAGGCCCACTTCTCGTGGTGCTGCTGCGTCGTCCGGGATCCGGCACCATTGGCCGCCAGGGCATAGGCAAATGCCCGTGCCGCTGCCGCTACCGCAGGTGCCTGCGTCGGTCGCTCGCTGCGCTCGCTGAGACGCGCTTCATTGGCGCCGGGCATACCGGTGCCGGGAAGCGGGGAGCCGAGCGGGCAGGTGGCGAGGACCGAGCGATCGGTCATTTTGATGGTCTCGATGAAGCTGATCATTGGTCTCCGCCTCCTCTCGGCGTCTCAGGGGACCAGTGCGAACCGGTCCGGACTTACGTAGTACAACACGGATTCCTCGGTTCCCGGAAGGGCCGTTGTCTCCGTGCTCGGAAGGCTATGGGTATGCCGTCCGCGCGCGCAAACTATTTTTCCGTCGAGTTTTCCGCGGGGTCACCCGGTTGGCTTCCCTCGCCCTCGACGTCCCCGTCACCCTCGTGCGGCCGGGGCAGTTCCCGGCCCGCGCAGAGCGCGAGAACGTCGTCGCCGAACCTGCCGAGTTTCCGTCGTCCGACACCAGAGATGCCGGACAGCTCCGATTCGGTTCCCGGCACGGCCTCGGCAATGGCGAGCAGCGTCTTGTCGGTGAAGACGCAAAAGGCCGGCTGGCCCAGCAGCCCGGCCTGCTCGGCCCGCCAGTCGCGCAACCGCTCGTACAGCGCCTCGTCCAGCTCCGAGGGGCAGTCCTCGCAGCGCATCAGCTTCATCTCGCCCGCGTCGGTCAGCGTCCTGCCGCAGACGCGGCAGTGCACCGGGGTGCGCCGCTTGCGCACCGGGGCACTCGGGCCGGTGCCGCGCTCGATTCCGCCCCCACCGCCGGGCATCCGGGCAGCGGGCGCCGCGGAGCCGGGCCGCAGCCCGTTCAGAAAGCGGGTGGGCCTGCGGGAGGGGCGGCCGCCGGGCGCCCGCGAGAGCGCCCACGACAGGCTCAGATGGCGGCGGGCCCGGGTGACCCCCACATAGAGCAGCCGACGCTCCTCCTCGATCTGCTGATCGGTCTTGGCGTAGGTGATCGGCATCATGCCCTCGGTCAGCCCCACCAGGAACACCGCGTCCCACTCCAGGCCCTTGGCCGCGTGAAGTGAGGCGAGTGTCACACCCTCCACGGTCGGGGCGTGCTGGGCGGCCGCCCGCTCGTCCAGCTCCGCCACCAGATCGGAGAGGGTGGCCCCGGGCCTGCCCCGGGCGAAGTCCTCGGCGAGCCGCACCAGGGCGGCCAGCGACTCCCAGCGGTCGCGGACCGCTCCGGAGCCCGCGGGGGGCTCGGGCGTCCAGCCACGGGTGCCGAGCACGGCCCGCACCTGGGACGGGATGTCGTCGTCGGACAGCACCGGGTCGGCGCTTCCGGCGCGGGCCGCGCCCCGCAGCAGCATCCCCGCCTCGCGGACCTCGGGCCGCTCGAAGAACCGCTCGGCGCCGCGCAGCTGATAGGGCACCTCGGCGTCGGCCAGCGCCTGCTCGTACAGCTCGGACTGGGCGTTGACCCGGTAGAGGACCGCGACCTGGCTGGGCGGGACGCCCGCACCGCCCTGCCCGACCGGGGTGATCAGCTCGCGGATCCGGCGGGCGGTGGCCTCGGCCTCGGCGGGCTCGTCCGCGTGGGCGGTGTAGACCGGCTCGGGGCCCGCGTCGCGCTGCGAGACCAGCTCGAGACGGTGCTCCGCGGCGCGGCCGCGGGCCTGGGACAGCAGCCCGTTGGCCAGGTGGACCACCTGGGGGGTGGAGCGGTAGTCACGGATGAGCTTGACCACCGTGGCACCGGGGTGCCGGGTGCGGAAGTCCAGCAGATGGTCGGGGGTGGCGCCGGTGAAGGAGTAGATGGTCTGGCTGGCGTCGCCCACCACGCACAGGCTCTGCCGGTCGCCGAGCCACAGCTCCAGCAGCCGCTGCTGGAGCGGGCTGACGTCCTGGTATTCGTCGACCACGAAGTGCTGGTACTGGCGGCGCACCTGATCCGCGATGTCCGGCCGCTCCTCCAGCACGCCGACCGTGAGCAGCAGCACATCCTCGAAGTCGATCACGCCGCGGTCGCGCTTCAGCTGCTCGTACCCGGCGTAGATCCGGCCGATCTCGGCCGGGTCGCGGGGAGCCTCGCGGCCGTGCTTGGCGGCCGCCGCCGGATAGTCCTCGGGCACGGTCTGGGTGACCTTCGACCATTCGATCTCGCCGGTCACATCCCGCAGCTCGTTGCGGTCCAGCCGGACGCGGCAGCGCGCGGCTGCCTCGGCGACCAGCTGCACCTTGCGCTCGGCCAGCCGCGGCACCTCCCCGCCGACGGCCTTGGGCCAGAAGTACTGGAGCTGGCGCAGGGCGGCCGAGTGGAAGGTGCGCGCCTGCACCCCGCCCGCGCCGAGCTGCCGCAGCCGGCCGCGCATCTCGCCCGCCGCGCGGTTGGTGAAGGTGACGGCCAGCACGCTGGCGGGCTGGAGGATGCCCGCCCGCACCCCGTAGGCGATCCGGTGGGTGATCGCCCGGGTCTTGCCCGTGCCCGCCCCGGCCAGCACGCACACCGCCCCGTGCAGGGCCGTCGCCACCTCGCGCTGCTCGGGGTCGAGCCCCTCCAGCACCGCGTCGGCGTCACGCGGCGTGGCCGCGTAGGCGCCCGGCGTGGAGACCTGCGGGAAGAGAGTGGAGTGCGTTGCTGGTGTCACCCCGCCATGCTGCCAGGTACCCCGGGACCAGCGCGCCGGTTGTCCACAGCCGTGACCATGCGGTCATATGAACGCCGGGCACCGCGGTCGCGGCGCCGCTGGGAATGCGGCTGGGAATGAGCGATGGAAGATGAACGTTCACCCTTTGCCCATACGCCACGACCCCGAGGAGAGCGAAGACCGATGTCCGGCACTGTGACGATGTACAGCACCACCTGGTGCGGCTACTGCCGTCGGCTGAAGGGCCAGATGGACCGCGAGGGGATCGCGTACACCGAGATCAACATCGAGCACGACCCGGAGTCCGCGGCCTTCGTCGAGAAGGCGAACGGCGGCAACCAGACGGTGCCCACCGTCCTCTTCTCCGATGGATCCACGCTGACCAACCCCTCCCTCGCCCAGGTGAAGGCCAAGGTCGGGGCCTAGTCAGCGGTCACCGGTCAGCCGCGGGGCAGCGGCTCGCCGTACCACAGCTCGATCAGCCGCGCCGCGATCGAGATCCCGGACGGGGGCAGCACCTCGCCGGACTCGATCGCGGTGCGCAGCTCGTCCCGGGAGAACCAGCGCGCCTCGTGGATCTCCTCACCGTCCACCTGGATCGTTGAGGACGTGGCCCGGGCCATGAAGCCCAGCATCAGGCTGGACGGGAACGGCCACGGCTGGCTGGCGACGTACTCGACCTCGCCGACCGGGACGCCCGCCTCCTCGGCCACCTCGCGGATCACCGCCTGCTCGATCGACTCCCCCGGCTCCACGAAGCCCGCGAGCGTCGAGAAGCGCCCCTCCGGCCAGTGCACCTGCCGCCCCAGCAGCGCCCGGTCCAGGTCGTCCGTCACCAGCATGATCACGGCGGGGTCGGTGCGCGGGTAGTGCTCGGCGCCGCAGGCCGGGCAGCGGCGGATGTGGCCCGCCGCCGCGATCACCGTGCGCTCGCCGCACCGGGAGCAGAAGCGGTGCAGCCGCTGCCAGTTCTCCAGCGCGACCGCGTGCACCAGCAGCCCCGCGTCGCGCTCGGACAGCAGCGAGCCCGCCTCGCGCAGCCCCGCGGGGCGCGCCGACTGGTCCATGCGGCCCGGCAGGGTGTCCTTCTGGAGCGCGAAGTAGCGCACCCCGTCCTCGTCCGTGCCCAGGAAGTAGCGGTGGGTCTCGGTGGGCGGGGCCTCGAAGGCCGGGGTCATGACCAGCTCGGTACGGCCGTCCGGGGTGTCGTCGACCAGGGCCTGGCCTCCGGAGACCACGAAGACCCGCGTCGTCGGGTGGCTCCACGCCGCGGCCAGCCACGCCTCGTCCAGTCGGTGGTGCGCCGCGCGGTCGATGCCGCTCGGGGCGCTGAGCGTGATCGGCCGGGTGGCGGCGCGCTCGGTCCAGGTGGTCACGGCTGCTTCCAACTCCCCATGCGAAACGGGTGGTTTACGTACATACGCGAGCTATACGGGTCCATTCTCCGCGAGGTCGGCCCAGAGGTGGGCGGCCGTCTCGGCGCCCTTCGCGAGAAGGTCCAGCTCGACCTTCTCGTTGGGGGCGTGCCAGCCGTCGGACGGCACCGAGATGCCCAGGAAGAGCACCGGAGCGCCCAGGACGTCCCGCAGGTCGGCCGCCGGTCCCGATCCGCCCTCGCGGGTGAAGCGGATCTTCTGGTCGAACGCCCGCCCCATGGCCCGTACCAGGGACTGAAGGGCGGGGTGGTCCAAGGGGGTCAGACAGGGGCGGGTCGCGCCCCAGAAGGTGATCTCGTGCCGGATCCCGGCCGGGAGGGACGCCGCGACCCACTCCCGCACGGACCGCTGGACCCGCTCCGTGTCCTGACCGGCCACCAGCCGGAAGGACAGCTTCAGCTGGGCGGTGGACGGCACGATCGTCTTCCCGCCCGGCCCCTGGTAGCCCCCGGAGATGCCGTTGACCTCCGCGGTCGGGCGGGCCCAGATCCGCTCCAGGGTGGTGTACCCGTCCTCGCCGAGCAGACCGTGCGAATGCGCGGTGCGCAGCCAGTCCGCCTCGTCGAAGGGCAGCTCGGCGAAGAGTTCGCGCTCGCGGTCGGTCAGCTCCACGATGCCGTCGTAGAAGCCCGGGACGGCCACCGTGCGGTCGTCGCCGTGCAGCGCCGCGGCCAGCCGGGCGGCCTCGGTGGCCGGGTTGGGCACCGCGCCGCCGAAGGAGCCGGAGTGGATGTCCTGGTCGGGCCCGTACAGGTCGATCTGGCAGTCCGTGAGGCCCCGCATCCCGGTGCAGACGGTCGGGGTGTCCTCGGACCACATACCGGTGTCGGAGACGATCACGGTGTCGCAGGCGAGCCGGTCGGCGTGCGCCCGGACCAGCTCGGGGAAGTGCGGGGAGCCCGACTCCTCCTCGCCCTCGATCAGCAGCTTGAGGTTGACGGCGGGCGCGGTGCGGCCGGTCGCGGCCAGGTGGGCGCGCACCCCCAGGGTGTGGCAGAGGACCTGCCCCTTGTCGTCGGCGGCGCCGCGCGCATACAGCCTGCCGTCCTCGACGACCGGGTCGAACGGGTCGGTGCGCCAGCCGTCCTCGCGGGCGGCGGGCTGGACGTCGTGGTGCCCGTAGACGAGCACGGTGGGGGCGTCCGGGTCGCCGGACGGCCAGGCGGCGAACACCGCCGGGGCGCCGGGCGTCTCCCAGATCTCGACCTCCGGGAAACCGGTCGCGGTGAGGTGCGACGCGAGCCACTGGGCGCTGCGGCGGACGTCACCGGCGCGCGCGGGGTCGGCGGATACGGAGGGTATGCGCAGCCACGCGCCGAGGTCGTCGAGGAAGGCCGCGTAGTGGTCGTCGACGAAGGCGCGGACGGCGTTGTCCGTGTCCGGGGTGGTGCTCATGGATGTGAGCCTATCCGGCGCGCGGGAGCGCCAGAGCCTGGGTCTCCGGGCCGCTCATCCGCGGTCGCCCTCGGTCACGGTTCGACGTCGATGAAAGCGTTACGGACAGCATCGGCCGCGCGCGCATCACCTGCCTCGTCAGGCTCCTCCGCCTCGTCCGCCTCGTCCGCCTCGCCGGTCAGGATGCGTTCCAGCTCCGCGCGGCCGGGCAGGTCCGCGGGGCGCACGATCTCCCCGCTGCGTACATAGAGGAACGCCGCCGAGACCGCCGACAGCGGCAGGTCGTGCTGCTCGGCCCAGGCCAGGCGGTAGATGGCCAGCTGGAGCGGGTCGGCGTCCTGGGAGCGGCCGGTCTTCCAGTCGATGATCTCGTAGCCCTGGCCGCCCCCGGCGCCCGCCGCGGGCTCCCGGTACACCGCGTCGATCCGGCCGCGCACCGTCCGCCCCGCCAGGGTCAGCTGGAACGGCACCTCGACGCGGTGCGGGGTGCGCCGGGCGTACGGCGTGCGCGCGAACGCCTCCTTGAGCGCCGTCAGCTCCCGCTCGTCCGCGATCTCCGGTTCGTCGTCCTCGCCGCCGGGCAGCTCGTCCGGGCCGAGGAACGGCAGCGGCAGCGCCTCGAAGCGCGACTCGACCCAGGCGTGGAAGCGGGTGCCGCGGCGCGCGGCGGGCTGCGGCGGGCGCGGCATGGGGCGGGCCAGCTCTCGCGCGAAGCCGTCCGGGTCCGCGGCGAGCCGCATCAGCTGGGAGGCGGTCAGGGTGTGCGGTACGGGCACCTCGTGCACGGTCGCGCGGGCGCGCCGCAGCTCCCCGGCGAGCGCGTCCAGGTCGCGGTCCCAGGAGTCGGCCAGCCGCGCCTCTTCTGGTGCCAGGTCGCCATCCGGCGCGGGGGGCGGGTTATGGGGGTACGCGTGCTCGTCGCCGTACGAGGCGTCGTACGGGTCGCCCTTCGCGTACGCGTACGGGGCGTCGGGCGCCTCGTCGTACGGGTCCGGGGCGTCGGGCGGCGCGTCGTACGGGTACGCCTCCTCGTCCTCGTACGGGTACGGGTCCAGGTCGTCCGGCGGCTCCGGCCAGTCCGCCTCGTCCGACGACTCCGGCCACACCGGACCGTCCGGAAACGACCCATGCGGTCCCGGGCCGCCCGGGACCGGGCCGTCCGCAACCGGTCCGTGCCGGTCCCCGGCCGGCGGGCCGTCCGCCGCCTCCAGGCGGGTCAGATGGGCCAGGACCGCGTCCGCGGCCCGGCGGCGGCGGGCCAGG
>NZ_RIBZ01000750.1:0-9701 GCF_003721215.1 Streptomyces botrytidirepellens | reverse complement strand
GTCGTGGGCCCGGCCGCGGGGCTGGCCGCGGCGGTCGCGGCCGCCGGGATCGCGGTGGTGACCACCGACACCGCCGACGGGCCGCAGACGGTACGGACGTCGAGCGAACCGGCCGGGCCGCCCGCGGGCGAGGGCGGCGACACGGCACGCAGGCCGGGCGGCGGCGCGGGGGACGGGGCTGGTCGGCACACGCCGAGCGCCTTTCCCACCTCGGTCGGTCCAAACCATCTCGCCGATCCGGCGGTGCGCTCGCGGGGGGCGATCAACCCCAATTCCAACCCGTACTGGGCGCAGAGTGACGTCACGCTCACCAACAGCAAGCCGCTGACGTCGCTGACGGTGGAGCTGCGGGTCGCCGAGAACGGCGGGGTGCACACCACGGGGTCCTGGAGCACCCTGCCCGCGGACGACCTGGCCGTCTCGGTGCGCTCCGAGGGCGGGGTGCTGGTCTACCGCTGGACGCTCCGGAAGGGGGCCACGGCGCCGGCCGGGCGCCATGTCTTCGCGGGGCAGTACAACCACGCCGAGGGCAGCCGGGACGCCGGACGGGACCACTACTCCGCCTCCGGCAACGGCCCCTCCGGCGCGTTCGCCATCCGCGGCGACTTTCAGTGAGTTCGGAGGTAAGTTCCGTGCGAGAAGCGATGCGCCAAGCCCGGTGGAGTGAATTCCGGAAGACCGGAAGACAAATTCGGGGCGTTTTTCATGCACATCTTCCTAACTCGTCTTCCCGCTCTTCCGATCTCTAAACGCACTTTTTTTAGTGGCCCAGGACACGGTAATTCGGTGCCATCACACCCCCGTTACGCACATGTGACACACTCCACACGCCGACCGTTTCGACCCGCTAACTCCCCCACAAAATAGCGCTTTTCAACGATCTGCCGCGCGTACGCGCGCACTCGCGTGTTACCACACCGACCCCCGTCTACGTAACCCCTCTCCTCGATGCATTTTTAGATCCTGCTGGGTAAATTGAATTCGCATGACCGCCGCACAAGCAGACCGAGTAGGCGCCCGTAGCGAATTGGATTTGCCACAGGGGCTGACCCTCGACACACCACGCGTCGAGGACGGAGCCGCGCTCTGGCGAATCGCCCGCGACTCCAAGACTCTGGACCTCAACTCCTCCTACAGCTACCTGTTGTGGTGCCGCGACTTCGCCGCCACCTCCGTGGTGGCGCGCGAGGCCGAGGGCGGACCGGTCGGCTTCATCACCGGCTACACCCGCCCCGACCGGCCCGAGACCCTGGTGGTCTGGCAGGTCGCCGTCGATCAGGCGTGGCGCGGTCGCGGACTGGCCGCCACCCTGCTGGACGGGCTGACGGCGCGCGTCGCCGCGACGGGCATCCGGGGCATCGAGACCACGATCACCCCGGACAACACCGCGTCGAACCGGCTGTTCACGTCCTTCGCCGAGCGGCACGGCGCGCCCGTCGAGCACGAGGTGCTCTTCGACGGCGGCCTGTTCCCGGACGGAGGTCACGAGCCCGAGGTGCTCTACCGCATCGGTCCGCTCGCGGACCGCGGCTGAGCCCGGGGCAACGGCACCCGAGGTCATCCCCGATTTCTGCCCCCGATCCCCCGTACAGCGACCCCCTGAACACCCCGAGGGCGCACGCCCTCACCTCCTCACCCCTCGCACTCATCTCCCAGGAGAATGCTGTGACCATCACCCCGCCCGCCCTGAGCGTCTTCGAGGCCCTGGAGTCGGAGGTGCGCAGCTACTGCCGCGGTTGGCCTGCCGTCTTCGACCGCGCGCAGGGCAGCCACATGTACGACGAGGACGGCCACACCTACCTCGACTTCTTCGCCGGAGCCGGGTCACTCAACTACGGCCACAACAACCCGGTCCTGAAACGGGCCCTGATCGACTACATCGAGCGTGACGGCGTCACGCACGGTCTCGACATGTCCACCACGGCCAAGCGCGCGTTCCTGGAGTCGTTCCAGAACAACATCCTGCGGCCGCGTGACCTGCCGTACAAGGTCATGTTCCCGGGCCCGACGGGCACCAACGCGGTCGAGGCCGCGCTGAAGCTCGCCCGTAAGGTCAAGGGGCGCGAGTCGATCGTCTCGTTCACCAACGCCTTCCACGGCATGTCGCTGGGCTCGCTCGCCGTCACCGGCAACGCCTTCAAGCGGGCCGGCGCCGGTATCCCGCTGGTCCACGGCACCCCGATGCCGTTCGACAACTACTTCGACGGCGCGGTCGAGGACTTCCTGTGGTTCGAGCGGCTGCTCGAGGACCAGGGCTCCGGCCTCAACAAGCCCGCCGCCGTGATCGTCGAGACCGTACAGGGCGAGGGCGGCATCAACGTCGCGCGCGCCGAGTGGCTGCGCGCCCTGGCCGACCTGTGCGAACGCCAGGACATGCTGCTGATCGTCGACGACATCCAGATGGGCTGCGGCCGCACCGGTGCCTTCTTCTCCTTCGAGGAGGCGGGCATCACCCCGGACATCGTCACGGTCTCCAAGTCGATCAGCGGTTACGGCCTGCCGCTGGCGCTCACCCTCTTCAAGCCGGAGCTGGACATCTGGGAGCCTGGTGAGCACAACGGCACGTTCCGTGGCAACAACCCCGCGTTCGTGACCGCCGCCGCGACCCTGGACACCTACTGGGCCGACGGCCAGATGGAGAAGCAGACCCTGGCCCGCGGCGAGCAGGTCGAGCAGGGGCTCCGCGCCATCTGCGAGGAGGGCTCCGGCATCTCCTACCGCGGCCGTGGCCTGGTCTGGGGCATGGAGTTCGAGGACAAGCCGCGCGCCTCGGCCGTCTGCAAGCGCGCCTTCGAGCTCGGCCTGCTGGTCGAGACCTCCGGCCCGGAGAGCGAGGTCGTCAAGCTGCTGCCGGCACTGACGATGACGCCCGAAGAGCTGGACGAGGGTCTGCGGATCCTCGCCCGGGCGGTCCGCGAGACCGCTTGACAACCCACGTAACGGAACAGCAGAAAGGTAGCGACTCACCGTGATCGTCCGATCCTTCAAGGACATCGAGGGCACCGAAAGGCATGTAAAGGCCAAGTCGGGCACCTGGGAGAGCAAGCGCATCGTGCTCGCGAAGGAGAAGGTGGGCTTCTCGCTTCACGAGACCACGCTCTACGCGGGCACCGAGACGTCCATGTGGTACGCCAACCACATCGAGGCGGTCCTCTGCGTCGAGGGCGAGGCCGAGCTCACCAACGACGAGAACGGTGAGAAGCACATCATCACACCCGGCACCATGTACCTGCTGGACGGACACGAGAAGCACACGATGCGCATCAAAAAGGACTTTCGGTGCGTTTGTGTCTTCAACCCGCCGATCACCGGACGGGAGGACCATGATGAGAACGGGGTATACCCCCTGATCACCGAGACCGAGGAGGCATGATCCGATGACCACGGTCACTGACCTGTACCCGACCCGCGGTCCCATCGAGGTGGCCACGCCCCGCGTGGACCCCGTCGTGTGGTCCGACCCCGGGGCCGAGGGTCCTCTGCAAGCGTCCGAGCTGAGCGATTTCGATCGCGATGGCTTTCTGGCGATCGATCAGCTCATCACTCCGGACGAGGTCGCGGTCTACCGCGCCGAGCTGGACCGGCTGATCGTCGACCCGGACGTGCGCGCCGACGAGCGCTCGATCATCGAGCCGAAGTCGCAGGACGTACGGTCGGTGTTCGAGGTGCACCGGATCAGCGAGGTCTTCGCCAACCTGGTGCGCGACCCGCGTGTGGTGGGTCGCGCACGGCAGATCCTCGGCTCGGACGTCTACGTCCACCAGAGCCGGATCAACGTCAAGCCGGGTTTCGGGGCCTCGGGCTTCTACTGGCACTCGGACTTCGAGACCTGGCACGCCGAGGACGGGCTGCCGAACATGCGGACCGTGTCGCTCTCGCTCGCCCTGACCGAGAACTACGACACCAACGGCGGCCTCATGATCATGCCGGGGTCGCACCGCACCTTCCTCGGCTGCGCGGGCCAGACACCGAAGGACAATTACAAGAAGTCCCTCCAGATGCAGGACGCCGGGATTCCGTCCGACGAGGCACTCAGCGGCTTCGCCGACAAGCACGGCATCAAGCTGTTCACCGGCAAGCCCGGTTCGGCGACCTGGTTCGACTGCAACTGCATGCACGGCTCGGGCGACAACATCACGCCCTACTCGCGCAGCAACGTCTTCATCGTGTTCAACAGCGTGGAGAACACGGCGGTGGAGCCGTTCGCGGCGCCCGTGCGGCGGCCGGAGTTCATCGGCGCGCGGGACTTCACACCGGTGCGGTGAACCACCGGTTCACGCCGGTGCGGTGAACCACCGGCCCCCTTGACCGTGGATGGCCAGGGGGAGGGCGGCACACGCCCTCCCCCTGGCCATCCGCGTTGCCGCTACGCGAGGGCCTCCAACAGGCGGTCCACGTCGGCGGGGGTGTTGTACAGGTGGAAGGCGGCGCGCAGGTTCCCGGCGCGGGCCGAGACCCGCACGCCGGCCTTGGCCAGCCGGGGCGCCGCCTCGCCGAGCCCCGGTACGGAGACGATCGCCGAGCCGGGGGCGGGCACGCAGGAGTGCCCCAGGGCGGTGATCCCGGCGCGGAAGCGGTCGGCGAGCGCCCGGTCGTGGGCGCGTACGGCCTCGGTGCCCAGCTCGTGGAGCAGGGCGAGCGAGTGCCGGGCCGCGGCGTACGAGAGCAGGGCCGGGCTCTCGTCGTAGCGCCGGGCCGAACGGGCCAGCTCGGCCACCGGCCCGTAGCAGCTGTCCCACGGATTCTCCCCCGCCACCCAGCCCGCGAAGACCGGGGTCAGACCGCCCAGGTCCTCGGGCACGGTGAGGAAGGCGGTGCCGTGCGGGGACAGCAGCCATTTGTAGCCGACGGCCACGGTGAAGTCGGCGGCCCCGGCGCTCACCGGCAGCCAGCCGACGGCCTGGCTGAAGTCGATCAGAGTGCGCGCCCCGTGCGCCCGGGCGGCGTCCCGGATCGCGTCGAGGTCGGCGATCCGTCCGTCCGCCGACTGGACGGCGCTCACCGCGATCAGCGCGGTTTCCGGACGTACCGCCTCCGCCAGCTCCTCCAGCGGTGCGGTGCGCAGCTTGAGGTCGCGGCGTACGGCGAAGGGGTTGACCAGGGAGCTGAAGTCGCCCTCGGCGGTGAGGACTTCGGCGCCGGACGGCAGCGAGGTGGCGATCAGTCCGGCGTACACGACGACCGAGCCGCCCGTCGCGACCCGCCGCGCCGGCACGCCGACCAGCCGGGCGTAGGCGGCGCGGGTCTCCTCGACCGCCTCGAAGGCCACATCGGTGGAGCGGCCGCCGGCGGCCGCGTCGTCGAGGGCCGCCTTCATGGCGGCCACGGAGCGTGCGGGGATCAGACCGCTGGAGGCGGTGTTGAGATACGTCGTCTGTGGCGCGAACTCGGCGCCCGCCAGGCTCTCCATGTCCAACCACTATGGGACGGGCCCACCCCGGCGTCCATCGCACATCTCTGTAGCGTTCCCGCCACGGATGCTTACGCATCCCCTCCGACCTGCGCCGATGACCGCTCAGGAACGCGGCGCGCCCGGAACGCGAGACGGCCGCCGGGCGGGCGGGTCAGGTCCGCGCGCCCGACGGCCGTGCCGTCACCGGGGTGTCAGCCCTGCTGTTCCCGGATGCCGTTCACCCGGCGGGGCAGCCCGAGCGGGTTGTCGTCGCGCAGCTCCGGCGGGAGCAGCGCGGGCGGGGTGTCCTGGTAGCTGACCGGTCGCAGCCAACGCTCGATGGCGGTGCCGCCGACCGAGGTGGAGGTGGAGGTGGTCGCCGGGTACGGGCCGCCGTGGTGCTGGGCGGGGGCGACGGCGACACCGGTCGGCCAGCCGTTGACCAGGACCCGGCCCGCGAGCGGGGTCAGCTCGGCGATCAGCTCACCGGCCCGGCCCTCGGTGCCCTCGGCCTCGGCGGCGGAGATCTGGACGGTGGCGGTCAGGTTGCCCTGGAGGCGGCCGAGGACGGCGGAGATCTCCGCGTCGTTCTCGTACCGGGCGACGACGGTCACCGGGCCGAAGCACTCCTCCAGCAGCACATCGTGCGGGCCCTCCTCGGCGAGGCGCCGGGCCGGGACGGTGAGGAAGCCGGGGCTGACGCTGTGCTCGCCGCCGGAACCGGGGGTCACCGGGGCCTCGACGTCCGCCAGCTCGGCGCGCTCCTTGACCCCGGCCACGAAGTTGTCCCGCATGCGGTGGTCGAGCAGCACCCCGGCGTCGGTGTTGCTGACGGCCTCGGTGAGCGACTTGACCAGCGCGTCCCCGGCCGAGCCCGCGGGCGCCAGCACGAAGCCGGGCTTGGTGCAGAACTGGCCCACGCCCAGCGTCATCGAGCCGCTGAGCCCGGAGCCGATCTGCTCGCCGCGCTCGGCGGCGGCGGCCTCGGTGACCACGACCGGGTTGAGGCTGCCCAGTTCGCCGTGGAAGGGGATCGGCACCGGCCGGGCGGCCGCGGCGTCGTACAGGGCGCGGCCGCCGCGGATCGAACCGGTGAAGCCCGCGGCGGCGACCAGCGGGTGCTTGATGAGTTCGAGGCCCGCGTCGAAGCCGTGCACCACGGAAATCACGTCGGCGGGCAGCCCGACCTGTTCGGCGGCCCGGCGCAGCGCGGAGGCGGCCACCTCGGAGGTCGCGGGGTGGTCGGGGTGGGCCTTGACGACGACCGGGCAGCCCGCGGCGAGGGCGCTGGCGGTGTCGCCGCCGGGCACGGAGAAGGCCAGCGGGAAGTTGCTGGCGGCGTAGACGGCGACGACGCCGAGCGGCAGCTTGTAGCGGCGCAGATCGGGCCACGGCGGGGTCTGGGTGGCGTCGGCGTGGTCGACGTGGACGTCGAGGAAGGCGCCCTCGTCCACGATCGTCGCGAAGGAGCGGAGCTGGTAGCTGGTACGGGCCAGCTCGCCGGTGAGCCGGGCCGGGCCGAGTGCGGTCTCGGCGTCGGCGGCCTCGACCAGCGTGTCGCGGGCCTCGTCGAGCAGATCGGCGGCGGTGCGCAGGAAGGCGGCGCGCACCGTACGGTCGGCCAGGGCGCCGCGTGCGGCGTCGGCCGCCCGCACGACCTTGTCGACCTCCTCCGCCGTGGCTTCGACCGCTACCTGCTCGCGCTGCTTTCCGGTTCGGGGGTCGACGCTCCACACTGGTGCTGACACCGCGGATTCCTCCTGCTGTGTTACCGCTGCTTGCGTCTCGCACATCGACGGGTGTTCGATATGCTGAACGCTGTCCCGGTTGATGAATTCCATCGGGACTCTATGGCTGGTCGAACAGAGGGGTCAAGGCGATGACAGCTGCCGAGACGGGCGGGGCCCAGGTCAAGTCGGCGGTCCGCACGGTCGAACTGCTGGAGTTCTTCGCCGGACGGCCCGGGATGCACAGCCTGGCCTCCGTGCAGGAGGCCGTAGGCTACCCCAAGTCGAGCCTGTACATGCTGCTGCGCACCCTGGTCGAGCTGGGCTGGGTGGAGACGGACGCGACCGGCACCCGGTACGGCATCGGGGTGCGGGCGCTGCTCGTCGGCACGTCCTACATCGACGGCGACGAGGTCGTGGCCGCAGCCCGGCCCACCCTGGACCGGCTCTCGGACGACACCACCGAGACCATCCACCTCGCCCGGCTCGACGGCACCAACGTGGTCTACCTCGCCACCCGCCAGTCGCAGCACTATCTGCGCCCCTTCACCCGCGTCGGCCGCCGCCTCCCGGCCCACTCCACCTCGCTGGGCAAGGCGCTGCTGGCCACGTACACCGACGAGCAGGTGCGCAAGCTGCTGCCGGAGACGCTGAGCCCGCTCACCGAGCACACGATCACCGACCGCGAGAAGCTGATCGAGGAGCTGCACCTCATCCGCGAGCAGGGGTACGCGGTGGACCGCGAGGAGAACACCCTGGGACTGCGCTGCTTCGGCATCGCCATCCCCTACCGCACCCCGTCGCGGGACGCCATCAGCTGCTCGGTGCCGGTGGCCCGGCTGACCGGGGCCCATGAGCAGATGATCAAGGACGCGCTGTTCGACGCCCGCGACCGCCTCACGCTCGCCACGCGCCGACTCTGATCCGAAGGCCGCGGGTCGCGGGGAGGACGGCGGCCTCCGCCGCACGGCGGAGGCCGATCGCCGGACAGGGCGAGGTGCGGAGCCGGACGCTCCGCAAGGCTGGTGTACATGACACAGCCCCACGCCACCACCGCTCCCCGCCGGGCGCTGCGCGCCGTCGCCGTCCTCGCCTGCCTCCCCTACATCGGCCTCAAGGTCGCCTGGATCGCGGGGAGTTACGTCGGCATCCCCGAGGGCAGCGATCTGCGCAATCCCGAGGAACGCCCCGTCATGCTCGCCTTCAACGGGCTCTCCGTCCTCATGGACGCCGCCGTCGTCGTCCTCGCCCTCCTCCTCACCCGCCCCTGGGGCAGGCGGGTCCCGGCCTGGCTGCTGGCGCTGCCCGTGTGGTGCGCCTGCGGGCTGCTCGCGCCGATCATGACCGGCTTCCCGGCCCAGCTGATCGTCACCGCGCTGGACCACGGCACCGGGGCGGGCACGGCCGCCGACGACAGCCGGTTCCTCGCCGACTGGGTCTTCGGCCTCGTCTACGGCGGGTTCATCGTGCAGGGCCTCGCCCTCGGCGCCCTCTTCGTGCTGTACGCCCGGGACCGCTGGGGCCATCTGTGGCGCGGCCGGATCGCCGATCTGCCCGTCGACAGCCCCACCCGCGGCGCCCAGCGCCTCACCGCCGTGGTCGCCACGGTGCTCGCCGTGCTGCCCGCCGCGACCCATGCGCTGTGGGCGGGCGGTTCGACGGCCGGGCTGTCCGCGGCGCGGGCCGCGGAGCGGACGGGCGACTTCTACGTCCTGGAGGCGATGTACGTCGTCTTCGCGCTCGCCACCGCCGCCGGTGCGCTGACGCTCGCCTTCCGCTCCGGCCACCGCCTCCGGCTGGGCGTCCCGCTGGGCCTGGCCTGGGTCGGGTCGGGGGCGCTGGCCTGCTGGGGCGGCTGGCTCATGCTGACCGGCCTGACCTCGGGGAACAGCGCCAAGGCGCCGAGCGCGGTGATGAACATGACCTACGCTGTGCAGATGATCGTGGGCTTGCTGGTCCTCACGGCCGGTGCGTACTTCTTCGGCGAGCGGGGTGCGCAGGCGTCCAAGGCCCCGGTTTCCCCCCGCACGCTGGAGCTGCGGCCCCTGTGACCCCCCTCCCCTGGCGACGATGGACCCGCGCGGTACTCGGGCGACGAGCCCTGCTGCGCTGGGTCCATCTGGTGCTCGGCGGCGCGCTGTTGATGCCGTACTTCCTCCTCACCACGGTGATCCTCGGGTCGGTCGTCCGCAGCGACGACCTCCTCACCTCCCTGCCCTGGCAGTTGCTCGCCTTCGCCGCGGCCCTCCCGCTCGCCGCGCTGACCGCGCTCTTCCCCCTCGTACGCCCCCTGGAAGCCATGGCCGCGCGGGCGCTGTGCGGGCTGCCGGAGTCCGCCGAACTCGCCGCCGGGCCCGCCGCCTCCTGGGACGCCCGCCGGCGCACCGCCCTCTGGTACGCGCTGCACCTGGCGGTCGGCGGGGTGGTCAGCGGGCTCACCCTCGCCGTGCCGCCCGCCGCGGTGCTGCTGATGGCGCTGCCGGTGACGGGGACGTCGTACGGGGCGGACCTGGGCCGGCCGGGCGCCTTCGACGGGGGCCGCGCCGTGCTGGCGCCCGCCGCCGGGGCGCTGCTGCTGGCGG
>NZ_RIBZ01000749.1:0-9684 GCF_003721215.1 Streptomyces botrytidirepellens | reverse complement strand
GCTGCTCGCGGCCCGCCGCGGCGCGCTGACCGAGGGGCAGCGGTGGTGCGCCCGGGCGGTCGAGCTGGGCCCGGCGGAGGTCGCCGAGCGGGCCGCCCGGCTGCGGGACGCGCTCCAGCAGGAGCTGACCGCGTAGACCCTCCGACGGGGGCCTAGAAGGTGTCTTGGGGCCCTCGCCGGTGACGCCCGGGTAACCGGTTTGCTCCCGGCGTTGGCCTCGGGTTAAGGTTGCTTCACACCGACGCGGGGTGGAGCAGCTCGGTAGCTCGCTGGGCTCATAACCCAGAGGTCGCAGGTTCAAATCCTGTCCCCGCTACGAGAACGAAGGGCCCGGATCTTCTGAAGATCCGGGCCCTTCGTCATGTCCGGCCCCGAGAAGGGGCTCCCGAGGGATGACCCGAGCGGATATGCGTGACCCCGGGGCGCCGGTGGCGCTCCCGGGGCCTTGTGCCGTCAGGCCGCGCAGTCGGGGCAGACCCCGCGGTAGGTCACCTCGACCGCGGAGACCGCGAAGCCGAACCGTTCCTGTGCGGGCAGGTCGGCCAGGGGGTCGCCGACGGGGTGGACGTCGCGGATCGTGCCGCAGCGCGCGCACACCAGGTGCTGGTGCGCGTGGTGCGCGTTCGGGTCGTAGCGCTTCGCCCGGCCGTCCGTGCTGACCTCGATCACCTCGCCGAGCGAGACCAGCTCGCCCAGGGTGTTGTACACCGTCGCGCGGGAGATCTCGGG
Source organism: Streptomyces botrytidirepellens (assembly GCF_003721215.1). Classification (NCBI taxonomy): domain Bacteria; kingdom Bacillati; phylum Actinomycetota; class Actinomycetes; order Kitasatosporales; family Streptomycetaceae; genus Streptomyces; species Streptomyces botrytidirepellens. The sequence continues at coordinate 8,955 of NZ_RIBZ01000749.1, read as the reverse complement.
CAGACGGTCGGCCGCCAGCGCGTGTACCTCGTCGGCGGTGTAGTGCACGTGGTCCCCGTCGAGGACCTCGGCGACGACACGCCGCTGCGCGGTCAGCCGCCAGCCGCGTCCCCGGAGTCGTTTCAGCAGGTCACTCATGCCATTCACCTATCAGTCAGATAAGGACAGGGTAGCAGTGGTCGCGTCCATGCCCGGATCGGGTATCAGTCTCCAGGCCTTCTTGACTTAGACAATGTCCAAGATAGGATCGAGTTCGATCGAGCTCGCACCAGACCGGGGGCTCGGACCGGGGGACAGACGCGAGTACGCAGGAGGCGCACGTGACGGTCCAGGAGAACATCACGGGTCCGCTGACCACGGAGTCCGGGGCTCCGGTGGCGGACAACCAGAACAGCGAGACGGCGGGCGCCGGCGGTCCGGTCCTCATCCAGGACCAGCACCTGATCGAGAAGCTCGCCCACTTCAACCGCGAGCGGATCCCGGAGCGGATCGTGCACGCGCGCGGCGCCGGGGCGTACGGCACCTTCACCCTGACCCGCGACGTCTCCCGGTGGACGCGCGCGGCGTTCCTCTCCGAGGTCGGCAAGCAGACCGAGACGTTCCTGCGCTTCTCGACGGTCGCGGGCAACCTCGGCTCGGCGGACGCGGTGCGCGACCCGCGCGGCTTCGCGCTGAAGTTCTACACCGAGGACGGCAACTACGACCTGGTCGGGAACAACACCCCGGTGTTCTTCATCAAGGACGCCATCAAGTTCCCCGACTTCATCCACACCCAGAAGCGCGACCCGTACACGGGCTCGCAGGAGGCGGACAACGTCTGGGACTTCTGGGGCCTGTCGCCCGAGTCCACCCACCAGGTGACCTGGCTGTTCGGCGACCGCGGCATCCCCGCCTCGTACCGCCACATGAACGGGTACGGGTCGCACACCTACCAGTGGAACAACGCCGCGGGCGAGGTCTTCTGGGTCAAGTACCACTTCAAGACCGACCAGGGCATCAAGAACCTGACCTCGGAAGAGGCCGCGGTGCTCGCGGGCCGGGACCCGGACAGCCACCAGCGCGACCTGCGCGAATCCATCGAGCGCGGTGACTTCCCGACCTGGACCGTCCAGGTGCAGATCATGCCCGCGGAGGACGCGGCGACCTACCGCTTCAACCCGTTCGACCTGACCAAGGTCTGGCCGCACGAGGACTATCCGCCGATCGAGATCGGCACGCTGGAGCTGAACCGCAACCCGCGGAACATCTTCGCCGAGGTCGAGCAGTCGATCTTCTCGCCGGCCCATCTGGTGCCCGGCATCGGCCCGTCCCCGGACAAGATGCTCCAGGGCCGTCTCTTCGCGTACGGCGACGCCCACCGCTACCGCGTCGGCATCAACGCCGACCATCTGCCGGTGAACCGTCCGCACGCCACCGAGGCGCGCACCCACGGCCGCGACGGCGTGCTGTACGACGGCCGCCACGCGGGCGCCAAGAACTACGAGCCGAACAGCTTCGGCGGCCCGGCGCAGACCGACCGGCCGCTGTGGCAGCCGTCCGCGGTCAGCGGTGTGACCGGTGACCACGAGGCGCCCTCGCACGCCGAGGACGACGACTTCGTCCAGGCGGGCACCCTCTACCGGCTGATGTCGGACGAGGAGAAGGAGCGCCTGATCGCCAACCTCGCGGGCTTCATCGCGCAGGTCTCGCGCGACGACATCGCGCAGCGGGCGATCGACAACTTCCGCACGGCGGACGCGGACTACGGCAAGCGGCTGGAGGCCGCGGTCCAGGCCCTGCGCAGCTGAGGCGCTTGCCGTAAAACCGGAGAGGCCGGACGCCGCTGGGCTCCGGCCTCTCCGCGTTCGTACGGGTTCGCCCTGCCGGGGTCAGGCCAGTGCGGGCTGTGGCGCCGGGGCCCAGCAGCGGATGATGTCGCGCACCGACACCACCCCGACCGGATCACCCGCCTCCAGGACGATCAGATGGCGGAAGCCGCCCTGGCACATCGTGCGGGCCGCCTCCTCCAGGGTCCACCCTGGGGCGGCGAAGACGGCGTCGGCGGTCGTGTGGGCGTGTGCGGTCTCGTGGTCCGGATCCTGGCCCGCGCCGAGGGAGTTGAGGATGTCCCGCTCGGTGAGGATGCCGAGGCCGCTGGTGTCGGGGTCGAGCACGATGGCCGACCCGACCCGGCGGGCGGACATCAGGCCGGCGGCCTGACGGAGCGTATGTGCGGGGCCGATGGTGAGGACCACCGAGCTCATGGCGTCACGGACGTACATGGGCATGGATGGAGCCACCTCCTTGGTGTGCCTTTCCCGCCGTGTTCCGGGGGTGTCGTGCGGCGCCGGAACCGATCGAGAAAGGATTCACAAGTTCACAAGGTTCTGGATTCTCATGTTCACATGCTCCGGTGGGCACAACAAGGGCGCGCGGAAGCCCATCCGCCCCTTCGTACGCCTATACGCCCCGATTGACAGCCCTGCGCCTCCCGCTTACGGGCGCAGGTAGTCCAGCATCGCGCCGTGCAGCAGCCCGTTGGACGCCGCCGCGTCGCCGCTGTTCGGGCCCGGTACGCCGTCGAGCCCGGTGAAGCGGCCGCCCGCCTCCTGGACGATCACGGCGTTCGCCGCCATGTCCCACAGCGACAGCTCCGGCTCGGCGCACAGGTCCACCGATCCCTCGGCGACCATCATGTACGGCCAGAAGTCGCCGTAGCCGCGGGTGCGCCAGCAGGCGCGGGTCAGGTCGAGGAAGCCGGTCAGCCTGCCGCGCTCCTCCCAGCCGCTGAGCGAGGAGTACGCGAACGACGCGTCCCCCAGCTCGGCCACCTTCGACACGTGCAGCCGGGTCGCCGAGGACAGGCTCCGCCCGCTGTACGCCCCGAGCCCCTCGGCGGCCCACCAGCGGCGGCCCAGCGCCGGTGCGGAGACCACGCCGACCACCGGCCGGTCGCCGCCCGCGCCGCGCTCCATGAGCGCGATCAGGGTGGCCCACACCGGGACCCCGCGGACGTAGTTCTTGGTGCCGTCGATCGGATCGATCACCCAGCGGCGCGGCCCGGTGCCCTCGCTGCCGAACTCCTCGCCGAGCACCGCGTCCCGCGGGCGGGCGCGCTGGAGCTGGGAGCGGATCAGCTCCTCGGCCGCCTTGTCGGCCTCGCTCACCGGCGTCATGTCGGGTTTCGTCTCGACCTTGAGGTCGAGCGCCTTGAACCGCTCCATGGTCTGGGCGTCGGCGGCGTCGGCCAGTACATGGGCGAAACGCAGGTCATCGTGGTAGTCGGCCATGGCCGAACAGTATCGAGCCACATCGGGGCGATCCACAGGAGGCTCTTGACAGCATCTGGCGCGCCGTCAATTCTGTGCACGCGGAAAGCCGGGGAGGCGACGATGCCCGCAGCGCGTGAATCCTTGCTCGACGCGGCCTTCGCCGCCCTCGCGCGCCGCCCGTGGGCCAGGATCCGGATGACGGACGTCGCCGCGGCCGCCGGGGTGTCGCGGCAGACCCTCTACAACGAGTTCGGTGGCAAGGACGGCCTCGCGCGAGCCCTGGTGCGGCGCGAGGCCGAGGCGTATCTCAACGGCGTCGAGCGGGCCCTGACCGGGGTACCGGGCGCCGCGGGGCCAGGGGAGCGGCTGGCGGCGGCGGCCGTGTGGACGGTCCGGGCCGGGACCGAGAACCCGCTGGTGCGGGCGGTGCTCACCGGATGCTGGAGCGAACGGCTCCCGTGCCCCGCGCTGTCACCCGCGCCCCCGTCACCCACACATCCGGCCCCGCGCGGTGGCCAGCCGGGCCCGCCGCGCCCGCCGGGCTCACCGCGCTCGTCCCGGGTCGCCGCCGTGGAGCCGGTGCCCACGCCCGTCGATCTGCTGGGCCAGGCACGGGACCGCGCGGTGCGGCTGCTGGAGGCGGAGTGGCCGCCGGGCGGGCCGGTGGAGCTGGCGCGGGCCTGCGAGACGGCCGCGCGGCTGGCGCTGTCGTACGTCCTGGTGCCCGCGCCCCCGGTGGAGGTGGCGAGCGCGGTGCGCGGCGCGCTCGCCCGTAACCCCTAGTGCCCCGAGCCGGACAGCTGGAGGCCCACCACGCCGATGATCACCAGCGTGATGGAGACGATCTTCAGCACGGAGACCAGGTCGTTGAGGAAGACCATGCCGTAGATCGCCGTCCCGGCCGCTCCGATGCCCGTCCAGACCGCGTACGCGGGCCCCACGTCGAGCTTCTTCAGGGACAGCGTCAGCAGTCCGAAGCTGCCGAGCGCGAACGCGCAGAACGCGAGCGTCGGCCAGAGCCTGGTGAAGCCGTGCGAGAGCTTGAGGCAGACGGCGAAGCCCGTTTCCAGGAGCCCGGCGACCACGACCAGCAGCCACGCCATACAGATTCCTCCCGTACGTACCGCTGACGGCTGCGTTTGTTTGCCTGGGTTGGCCTCTCGCCCGGTTGCTTCGGTGCGATTATCCCTTTACCTCACCGGGGAGGCGGCAAACCCGGGTCAGTCGCCCTCCCGCCGTTCGCGGGTGGCGAGCAGCCTCCGCAGGGAGTACAGCCGGGCCGGGTCGGCGTGGCCGTCGGCCACCCACTGGTCCAGGGCGCAGTCCGGCTCGTCGTGGCTACAGGCGCGCGGGCACTCGTCGGTGCCCGCCGCCAGGTCGGGGAAGGCGTGGATGACCCTCGTCGGGTCCACATGGTGCAGTCCGAAGGACCGCACGCCCGGCGTGTCGATCACCCACCCCTTGTCGTCCGGAAGGGGCAGCGCGAGCGCCGAGGTGGTGGTGTGGCGGCCGCGGCCGGTGACCGCGTTCACCCGTCCGGTGGCCCGTTTGCGCTCCGGCACCAGGGCGTTGACCAGAGTGGTCTTGCCGACGCCGGAGTGGCCGACGAAGACCGTGATCCGGTCGGTGAGACGTTCCCGCATCCGGTCCGCGGCCTCCCCGTCGGCCAGCTCCTCGCGGTTGGTGACGACAAAGGGCACGCCGAGCGTCCGGTAGGTCTCCAGGAGGCCGTCGGCGGGCGCCAGATCGGACTTCGTGAGGACGAGCAGCGGTTCGAGCCCCGCGTCGAACGCCGCCACCAGACAGCGGTCGATCAGCCGCGGCCGCGGCTCGGGGTCGGCGAGGGCGGTGACGATGGCCAGCTGCTCGGCGTTGGCGACGACCACCCGCTCGAACGGGTCGTCGTCATCGGCGGTCCGGCGCAGTACGGAGGACCGCTCCTCGACGCGCACCACGCGCGCCAGGGTGTCCTTGGCGCCGGACAGGTCGCCCACGACCGCGACCCGGTCGCCGACCACGACGCCCTTGCGGCCGAGTTCACGGGCTTTCATGGCGATGATCGTGCGGCCCTCGATGAGGACATGGAGCCGACCGCGGTCGACGGTCAGGACCATGCCCTCGGAGGCGTCCTCGTGTTTGGGGCGGATATGGGTGCGCGGACGGTTGCCCTTGCGGTTGGGGCGGACCCGTACGTCGTCCTCGTCGGTGTGCTTGCCGTAGCGGCGCATGGCGGAACGCCCTCAGGCTCTCCGCGCCGTGGCTGTCGCCGCGTCGAGCATTCCGGTCCACAGGCCGGGGAAGTCGGGCAGGGTCTTGGCCGTGGTCGCCACGTTCTCGATCTGGACGCCCTCGACGGTCAGGCCCAGCACGGCGGCGGCGGTGGCCAGCCGGTGGTCCTCGTAGGTGTGGAAGATCCCGCCGTGCAGCGGGCGCGGCCGGATGCGCAGCCCGTCCTCGGTCTCGGCGACCTCGCCGCCGAGTTCGTTGATCTCCTTGGCGAGGGCGGCCAGCCGGTCGGTCTCGTGGAGCCGCAGATGGGCGATGCCGCGCAGGACGGACTCGGAGTCGGCCAGCGCCGCGACCGCCGCGATCACCGGGGTCAGCTCGCCGACCTCGTGCAGATCGGCGTCGATGCCGGTGATCCGGCCGGTGCCGGTGAAGGTCAGCCCGGCGTCGGTCAGCTCGCAGGAACCGCCCATGTCGGTGAAGATCTGCCGCAGCGCGTCACCGGGCTGGGTGGTGTGCTCCGGCCAGTCCGGGATGGTCACCCGGCCGCCGGTGACCAGGGCGGCGGCCAGGAACGGCGCCGCGTTGGACAGATCGGGCTCGACGACCAGGTCGCGGCCGAGCAGCGCGCTCGGCGCGACCCGCCACACGCCCTGCTCGCCGCCCGCCTCCGGCGTGTCGACCCGCGCGCCCGCCGCGCGCAGCATGTCGACGGTCATCCGGATGTGCGGCAGGGAGGGCAGCGCGGCGCCGATGTGGCGCACCTCGACCCCCTGGTTGAAGCGCGGCGCGGACAGCAGCAGCGCGCTGACGAACTGGGAGGACGCCGAGGCGTCGATGCGGACCGGGCCGCCGTCCAGCGCCCCGCCGCCGTGCACGGTCATCGGCAGCGCGCCGCGGCCGTCGTCGTCGATGCGGGCGCCGAGGGCGCGCAGGGCGTCGATCACGCCGTGCAGCGGGCGCTCGTGCGAGCGCGGGTCGCCGTCGAAGCGGACCGGGCCGTCGGCGAGGGAGGCGACCGGCGGCAGGAAGCGCATCACGGTGCCCGCGTTGCCGACGTCGATGGTGGCCGGGCCGTGCAGTCCGGCGGGAATGACCCGCCAGGCCTCGCCGCCGCCGGAGGAGCCGCCCGCGCCGAAGGCGCTGTCGGAGACCGTCTCCTCGATGCCGACGCCCATCGCGCGCAGCGCGTCGGCCATCAGCAGGGTGTCGCGGGAGCGCAGCGGCCGGCGCAGCCAGCCGGGCTCGGCGGCGAGCGCGGCCAGGATCAGACCGCGGTTGGTGACGGACTTCGATCCGGGCACGGTGACGGTCGCGTCGACCGCCCCGTCAGCGGTCGGGGCGGGCCAGAGGGCGGTGTGATCGCCCGGGGAAGTCTCAATGCCGGTCATGGGTCTCACTTTAGTGGCTCACCGAGAGTGCGAATCTTGATCAAAAGTGGCGAAACCCAGTCGAAACACAGCGCTGGTACAGGCGGTGGAGGGGCGCGACGAGGGTGTGTACGGGGCGCATCCGGCCCGTACGGGTCACAGTCGCAGCATCCAGCGGCCGCCGCCGATCAGCGAGCTCAGCGAGACGACGTGGAAGAGCAGCAGCCACACCACGGCCGGAACGTTGGTGAGCCGGGCCAGCTGATCGGGGTCGGAGTCGTACGCACCGCCGGACCGCCGCTTGCGCTGGAGTTCGAAGGGCGGGCGGACGCCGCCGAGCAGCAGGAACCACACCACGCCGTACGCGAACGCGGCCTGTACGTCCGGCTCGGTCAGCCAGGAGACGAGGAAGAAGGCGGCCCCGGCGGAGACGACCGTGAGCACGCCGTACGCGTTGCGGATCATCACCAGCATCACGGCGAGCAGCGCCGTCGTGCCCCACAGCAGCGCCGTGATGTGGTTCGCCGCCAGCAGCCAGGCGCCGAGCAGCCCGATCAGGGAGGGCGCGGTGTACCCGGCGGCCGCCGTGAGGACCATGCCGATGCCGGTGGGCTTGCCGCGCGAGACGGTCAGCCCCGAGGTGTCCGAGTGCAGCCGGATGCCGTCCAGGCGCCGCCCGCTGAGCAGCGCGACCAGTCCGTGGCCGCCCTCGTGGGCGATCGTGATCGCATTGCGGGATATGCGCCAGGAGGTGCGGAAGACGACGACGGCGAGGGCTATCAACCCGGTGGAGGCCACCAGCCACAGCGTGGGGTCGGGCTGGGCGCCCACGACCCGGTCCCACAGGTCGGCGGCGTTCGTTACGTCCATGTGCGGGCGGCTCCTCGCGTCGGGTTGCGTCGTGGCAGTGTGGCACCTATGTGCGGTCGATACGCAGCGAGCCGGAGACCCGAGGATCTCGTCGGGGTCTTCGGGGTGGAGAAGTGGGAGCCGGAGGAGACACTGGCGCCCGACTGGAACGTCGCGCCCACCAAGGACGTGTACGCGGTGCTGGAACGCCCGCTCAAGGGCCCCGAGGCCGAAGCCGCCGGGCCGCAGCCGGTCCGCCAGCTGCGGGCGCTGAAGTGGGGGCTCGTCCCGTCCTGGGCGAAGTCCCCCGAGGGCGGCGCGAAGATGATCAACGCCAGGGCCGAGACCGTGCACGAGAAGCCCTCGTACCGGCGCCCCTTCGCCGCGCGCCGCTGCATCCTGCCCGCCGACGGCTACTACGAGTGGGTCACCGGGTCGGGGGAGCGGCAGCTGGAGGAGAAGGGGAAGCGTAAACGGCCGCGCAAGCAGCCATACTTCGTGACCCCGGTGGACGGTTCGGTCATGGCGATGGCCGGGCTGTACGAGTTCTGGCGGGACCGCACGCTGCCGGACGAGCACCCGCGCGCCTGGTGGGTGACCTGCACCGTGATCACCACCGAGGCGGAGCGGGAGCCGTTCGCGGGCGGCGCCGCCGGGGACGAGGGCCCGCGCTCGCTGGCCGACATCCATCCGCGGATGCCGCTCGTCCTCACCGAGGACCGGTGGGCCTCCTGGCTGGATCCCGCCCGTACCGACCCCGACGATCTGCTCCCGCTGCTGGCACCGCCGCCCGCGGGGCTGCTGCGCGCGTACCCCGTCGCGACCGGGGTGAGTGACGTCCGTAACAACGGCCCGGAGCTGTTGAAGGAGCTGGAGGGCCCGGAAGAGGGCACGCTGTTCTGATGACGCGCACCAAAGGGACCACGGGGACCACTGGGACGACTGGGACGACGCCCACCGCCGAGACCGTGCCGACCCCGGGCGGCGACGCCCGCATCACCTGGCACCACGCCTCCGGCGCGCACACCGTGCTGGCCGTCTCCCACGGCGCGGGCGGCGGCATCGAGGCGCGCGACCTGCGGGCGCTGGCCGCCGCGCTGCCGCCGCGGGGAGTGAGCGTCGCGCTGGTCGAACAGCCGTGGCGGGTGGCGGGCAAGAAGGTCGCGCCCGCCCCCAAGACCCTCGACACCGGCTGGCGCGCGCTGTGGCCCGCGCTGGAGCGGCCCGGCCTGCCGGTCGTCGCGGGCGGCCGCAGCGCG
>NZ_RIBZ01000751.1:0-9682 GCF_003721215.1 Streptomyces botrytidirepellens | reverse complement strand
GCCCCGCCCGACCGCCGGTCTCGGCGCGCTGGCCGGTCCCGTCGGGGCGCCCGACCCGCGGCCGGACCGCCCGGCGGCCGACCCGTGGACCGTCGAGGACCGGCTGGCCGACGAGGGGGTGCTGCTGTGGCGGCTGCCGCTGCCCGGTGCCTCCCGGGACGGGCTGGGACTGGTCCGGCGCGGCGACGAACTGATCGTCACGGTCGGACCGTTCCACCGCGTGCTGCCGCTGCCGTCCGCGCTGCGCCGCTGCACGGTCTCCGGGGCCGGGCTGCGCGACGGTCACCTCCAGGTCCGCTTCACCCCGGACCCCGACCTGTGGCCGAGGCGGCCCTGACCTCCCGTACGCCCCTGCGCGGGCTCTGACCGAGGCCCGTCGTTCCGGTAACGTCGAGAGCAAGCCCGGTTGAACGAACGGACCGGGCAGCCAGCCTCCCCGCCGCAGGAGTTCGCCATGAGCGATGCCACCGAGCGCCCCGCCGACAGCCCCGGCACCGACGTACCGGTCACCGAGATCGACCCCGACGCCTGGGAGCGCGCCTGCGCCGAGGACCTGGCCGCCGAGAAGGAACGGCGGCGGGCCCGGGAGGGCGGCGGCGAGGAGCCGGGCACCGCCGCCGAGGAGTTGCGCAAGCTCGCCGACGCCGTCGCGGAGAAGCTGGCCGGGCTCCAGACCCCGCTCGCCGGTACGGCGGTGGAGGGGGCCGTACAACAGTTGATCGCAGGGGCGAAGGCGGCCGTTGAGCCGGTCATAGAGCGCAATCCCGACGTATTCGAGCATCTCGCCAGCGCCGGAAGCGAACTTCTCGCCGCCTACCGCGCCGCCGTGACGGGCCAGGAGCAGCGTTGGACCCGCAGTGACGACGACGGGGGCGCGTCCGGCGGAGACGAAGGTCAGAGTTCGAGTAGTGAACACATCGACCTCGATTGAGCGCTCCCTCCGGTACCGTTAGCGGTGGCGGGGTTCGACCAAATAACTGAGGGACTCATGGGACTCACCATCGGCGTCGACATCGGCGGCACGAAGATCGCGGCTGGCGTGGTCGACGAAGAGGGCTCGATTCTCGAAACGAGCAAGGTATCGACCCCGCCGACCCCCGAGGGAGTCGTCGACGCCATCGCGGACGCGGTGCGCAAGGTCAGCACCGGTCATGACGTCGAGGCGGTCGGCATCGGCGCGGCCGGTTACGTGGACGACAAGCGCGCCACGGTGCTCTTCGCGCCCAACATCAACTGGCGGCACGAGGCGCTGAAGGACAAGGTCGAGCAGCGCGTCGGCCTGCCCGTCGTCGTCGAGAACGACGCGAACGCGGCCGCGTGGGGCGAGTACCGGTTCGGCGCCGGGGCGGGCCACGACGACGTCGTGTGCATCACCCTCGGCACCGGCCTCGGCGGCGGCATCATCATCGGCGGCAAGCTGCACCGCGGCCGCTTCGGTGTCGCGGCCGAGTTCGGCCACATAAGGGTCGTCCCCGACGGTCTGCTGTGCGGCTGCGGCAGCCAGGGCTGCTGGGAGCAGTACGCCTCCGGCCGCGCCCTGGTGCGGTACGCCAAGCAGCGCGCCAACGCCACCCCGGAGAACGCCGAGATCCTGCTCGGCCTCGGCGACGGCACCGCCGAGAACATCCAGGGCAAGCACATCAGCGACGCCGCCCGCCAGGGCGACCCGGTCGCCATCGACTCCTTCCGCGAGCTGGCCCGCTGGGCGGGGGCCGGGCTCGCCGACCTCGCCTCGCTCTTCGACCCCTCGGCGTTCATCGTCGGCGGCGGGGTCTCCGACGAGGGCGACCTCGTCCTGGAGCCGATCCGCAAGTCGTTCCGCCGCTGGCTGGTCGGCAACCAGTGGCGGCCGCACGCCCAGGTGCTGGCGGCCCAGCTCGGCGGCAAGGCCGGGCTGGTCGGCGCGGCCGACCTCGCCCGCCAGGGCTGACGGCCAAGGGGAGGGGACCCCGTGGTGCTCGCGGATCTGCCCGCCTCCACCACCGGCCCGGACGCGGCCGTGGTGCGGGTGCTCAGCTACAACATCCGCTCACTGCGCGACGACCGCGAGGCGCTGGCCCGGGTGATCCGGGCCTGCGCCCCCGATGTGGTCTGCGTCCAGGAGGCGCCGCGCTTCTTCCGCTGGCGCAAGGCCGTCGCCTGGCTGGCCCGCGAGACCGGCCTCGTCTACGCCACGGGCGGGGCCACCGCCACCGGCCCCATGATCCTCACCTCGCTGCGCGCCCACGTCGAGCGGGCCGAGGACATCCTGCTGCCCCGCGTCCCCGGACTGCACCGGCGTGGCTTCGCCACGGCCGTGCTGCGCTTCGGCGGCGGCCACCGGGACGACGACGGTATTCGCCTCGGCGTCGTCAGCTGCCATCTGAGCCTGGCCGCGGCCGAGCGCTACGACCAGGCCGGGATGCTGCTGGACCGGGTCGCCGCGCTCGACGTGCCGTACGCCGTCGCCGCCGGGGACATCAACGAGCAGCCCGACGGGCGTGCCTTCCGCCGCATCGCCGGGACGCTGCGGGACGGCTGGGCCACCGAGCCGTGGGGGAGCGAGGCCACGTTCGACCCGGGTGATCCGCGCCGCCGCATCGACGCGCTGTTCGCGTCCGACGGCATCGAGATCATCGGCTGTGGGGTGCCGTCCGGGCTGCCCGGCGTCGGCGACGCCGATCTGCGGGCGGCCACGGACCACCTGCCGGTCCTGGCCGCGCTCCGGCTGCCGCGCGTGGCCCCCTCGTCCGCCTAGACCAGCGGTTACAGCGGAAAGCGTCAGACGACGGCGCCGCGCCCCGGGTCGTCGTCCTCCTCGTCGTCGCTGTCCTGCATCCGCATCACCAGCGTGACGAAGCCGCCCAGGAAACCGCCGACGCCCAGCGTCGTGATCCACCAGGTCAGCTCCACCTGGAACAGGACCACGCCGAGCAGCAGCAGCGGCCCGCCCAGCACGCCCAGCCAGGCGAACCGGGACGTGGTGTCGGACTCGGGGAGCGGCGGCGGCTCGGGCGGGACGAAGTGACCCTCGTCGGTCTCGTCGAAGTCGTCCTCGGAGGACTCCGTGGCGTCCCAGTCGCGCGGGCCCACGCCCGGCGCGAACACGATGAAGCTGCCGACGGGCTTGTCGCCCTTGTCCGCCGCGTCGCCCTGGCCACCCTTGTCGGCCTGGTCGCCCTTGTCGGCCTTGGTGAGGGTGTCCGGGGCCGTCGCGCCCCTGCGGTCGTCCTCGGCGTCGGGATCGAAGTCGTCCTCGAACCGGCCCTCGAACCGGTCGTCCAGCCCGTCGTCCAGCTCGTCCAGCGGGTCGTCGCGGCGGTCGTCGCGCCGGTCCTCGCTGCGGGCGTCCTCGCGGCCCCACTTCTCCGTCAGGTTCTCGGCGACGGGCCACCGCTCCGCACCCGGCGGGTCCGGCGGCTCCTCCCCGTACGCGGCGACGATCGCCGCGAAGGCGGCGTCGTCGTCCCGGCGCGCCCCCGCCTCGTTCTCGTTCGAATCGCGCTCAGCCACTGGCCGCCGCCCCCTCCTTCCCGCCGACGTCCCCGGGGTACGCCCCGCTGTCCTCTCCCATACCCGCGGTCAGCCGGGTGATGAACGTGTCCGTCTCCTCGAAGATGAACTCGGCGTCGTAGTCCAGCGTCGCCACGTGGTAGCTGCGCTCCAACCGCCGCTCGATGACGTCCCGGGACGACACCTGGCTCAGGATGCGCTCGGAGTCGGCAGGCGGCACCACATGGTCCTGCGGGCTGTGCATCACCAGCAGCGGCTGGGTCACCTGCGGCAGTTCGGCGTCGACCACCCGGTAGAAGCGGCGCATCGAGTGCACGGCGTGCAGCGGCATCCGGTCGTATCCCGATTCCTGGGAACCCGGCTTGGCGATGTCGCTCACGATCCCCTTGACGGAGGGCACCAGATGACGCAGCACCGGAAGGGCCACGGCCAGCGGATCGTGGATCCGGTTGGCGGGATTCACGACGGCGACGCCACTGATCTCGGCGCCGTGCTGGGCGGCCAGCCGCAGCGCGAGCGCGCCGCCCATCGACAGCCCGCAGACGAAGACCCGGGCGCACCGCTCGCGCAGCGCCCGCAGCTCCCGGTCGACCTCGGCGTACCAGTCCTGCCACCCGGTGACCGCGAGATCCTGCCAGCGGGTCCCGTGGCCGGGGAGGAGCGGAAGCGAGACGGTGAGTCCGCGCCGGGCGAGGTGCTCGGCCCAGGGACGCACCGACTGCGGCGAACCGGTGAAGCCGTGACAGACGAGGACGCCGATCTCTCCGCCGTCGTGGCGGAACGGCTCGGCTCCGGGAAGGAGCGGCACCACGGATCTCCGTTCGGTGGTGTAGCGGTCAACGGGACCTCAGCGTACGCGGCGCGCCCCACCGGGGGTAGGCAGGTTAAGGTCTCCTCGTCGGATACAGGAGGTTCTCGGTTGTTCTACGGTGCAATGAAGCTGTCGGTGGGTGGGACGTTGAAGCTCGCCTTCCGGCCCTGGGTGGAGGGACTGGAGAACGTCCCCGACGAGGGGCCGGCCATCCTCGCGAGCAACCACCTCTCCTTCTCCGACTCCTTCTTCCTGCCCGCGATGCTCGACCGGAAGGTCACCTTCATCGCCAAGCAGGAGTACTTCACCACTCCGGGGATCAAGGGCAGGCTGACCGCGGCGTTCTTCAAGGGCGTCGGCCAGCTGCCGGTGGACCGCTCGGGCAGCCGGGGCGCGGGCGAGGCCGCGATCAAGGCCGGGATCGAGGTCATCAAGCGCGGTGAGCTCTTCGGCATCTACCCGGAGGGCACGCGCTCGCCGGACGGTCGCCTCTACCGCGGCAAGCCCGGCGGTCTGGCGCGGGTCGCGCTGGCGACGGGCGCGCCGGTGATCCCGGTCGCGATGATCGACACCGAGAAGATCCAGCCGCCGGGCAAGGTGATGCCCAAGCTGATGCGCCCCGGCATCAAGATCGGCAAGCCGCTGGACTTCAGCCGCTACCACGGCATGGACGGCGACCGCTTCATCCTGCGCTCGGTGACCGACGAGGTCATGTACGAGATCATGAAGCTGTCCGGCCAGGAGTACGTCGACATCTACGCGACCGCGGCCAAGCGGCAGATCGCGGACGCGGAGGCGGCCCGTAAGAAGGCCGAGAAGGCCGAGAAGGCCGCGGAAAAGGGCACGGACAAGAGCACGGACGACAAGCGCACGGACGACGAGAGCACGGACAAGGACAAGACCGGGGCGTAACGTCGCGCCGGGCCCGGGGGTGGGGGGAAGTTGGCGCTACAGCCCAAGCGCGAGCGTGTCGTACGCATGTCCGTGGAGCAGCCGCTGTGGCATGCGCTGACCGCCTACCGGGTGCTCACGCTGATCTACGCGCTCTGTCTCTTCGTCTACTCCTTCCACGACTACGACCGTCCGCTGGGCGCCGCCGCCTACATGGCGGTGCTGACCGTGTGGACGGCGCTGACCTTCCGCATGGTCTCCTCGGCCGAGCGCTGCACCCGGCGCTTCCTGATCGGCGACCTGGCGGTGGCGATCACCGGCATCCTGCTCACCCCGCTGGTCGACACCCACGACCGCATCGCCGAGGGCACGCCCACGCTGCCCTCGATATGGACGGCGGGCGCGGTCCTCGGCTTCGCCATCAAGGGCGGCTGGCGGTGGGCCGCGTGGGCGTCGACCGTGGTGTGCGCGGCCAACATCATCGAGCGCGGCGGGTTCGCCCAGGACACCGTCCACATGCTGATGCTGGTGTGGGTGGCGAGCGTGGCCATCGGGTACGTCGTGGAGGTCGCCCGCGCCAGTGAACGCACCCTGGCCCGCGCGCTGCGCATCGAGGCGGCGACCCGCGAACGCGAGCGGCTGGCCCGCGACATCCACGACAGCGTGCTCCAGGTGCTGGCCATGGTGCAGCGGCGGGGCGCCGCGATCGGCGGCGAGGCGGCCGAACTGGGCCGGATGGCGGGGGAGCAGGAGATCGCGCTGCGCTCGCTGGTGGCCACCGGCCTGGTCACCCCGCCGCGCGCCGCGGCCGACGACCGCCACGACCTCGACGACGCCACGCCCCCGGCCTCGCCGCCCGGCCCCGATCCCGCTCCTGCCGACGCCCTGCCCTGCGTGCCCGAGGACAGCGCCGACCCCTGTGACCTGCGGGCCCTGATCGCCCCGCACGCAGGGTCCCAGGTCACCTTCTCCGAACCCGGCGCCCCGGTGATCCTCCCGGCCGCCGCGGCGGGGGAGTTGGCGGCCGCTGTCGGTGCCGCGCTGGACAATGTGCGGGTGCACGCGGGTGAGGGCGCCCGGGCCTGGATCCTGCTGGAGGACGAGCCGAACGCGGTGATGGTGACCGTACGGGACGACGGGCCCGGCATCCCCGACGGCAGGCTCGCCGACGCCGAGCGCGAAGGGCGGCTCGGCGTCGCCCTGTCGATCCGGGGGCGGCTGCGCGACCTCGGCGGGACCGCCGAGTGGATCTCGGCGCCGGGCCAGGGCACCGAGGTGGAGCTGACGGTTCCGAAACCCGCGCTGAACGCGAAGGACCGGACATGAAGGGAACGACTGCGCGATGACCGACGACGACCGCGAAGCCGAGCGGCCGGTGACGGTGATGGTGGTGGACGACCACCCGATGTGGCGCGACGCCGTCGCCCGCGATCTGGCCGAGGCCGGGTTCGACGTGGTGGCCACCGCCGGGGACGGCCCGCAGGCGGTCCGCCGGGCCAAGGCCGCCGAACCCGACGTCCTGGTGCTCGACCTCAACCTGCCCGGGCTGCCCGGCGTCGAGGTCTGCAAGGAGGTCGTCGCCGCCCAGCCCAAGCTGCGGGTGCTGGTGCTCTCCGCGAGCGGTGAGCACGCGGACGTCCTGGAGGCGGTCAAGTCCGGCGCCACCGGCTATCTGGTGAAGTCGGCCAGTACGGACGAGCTGATCGACGCGGTGCGCCGGACCGCCGTCGGCGACGCCGTGTTCACCCCGGGCCTCGCCGGTCTGGTGCTCGGCGAGTACCGGCGGCTGGCGAGCGAGCCCGCCCCCGCCACCGCCGACCAGCCGGTCGCCCCGCAGCTCACCGAGCGGGAGACGGAGGTGCTGCGGCTGGTGGCCAAGGGGCTCTCGTACAAGCAGATCGCCGAGCGCCTGGTGATCTCCCACCGCACCGTGCAGAACCACGTCCAGAACACCCTGGGCAAGCTCCAGCTGCACAACCGGGTGGAGCTGGTGCGGTACGCCATCGAGGCGGGGCTGGACGACGCCTGAGCCCCGTCCGCCGCCTTGCCGCTCGAACGGGTGAACTTCCCTCCCAACTCCCTTGGGGAACACAGGAATCGCTTTTCACCCCATCCCCTGTGACCTGGATCACCGTTAGCGTGGCCCCCGTATCGGGCCCAATCTCGGGATTTCAGCGGCAGAAGGGATGAAAAGGATGCGGGTCGGAGTGCTGACCGGCGGCGGTGACTGCCCCGGTCTCAACGCGGTCATCCGCGCCGTCGTGCGCAAGGGCGTACAGGAATACGGTTACGACTTCGTCGGCTTCCGGGACGGCTGGCGCGGTCCCCTCCAGAACGACACCGTTCCCCTCGACATCCGCGCGGTACGCGGCATCCTGCCGCGCGGCGGCACCATCCTCGGCTCGTCCCGCACCAACCCCTTCAACAGCGAGGACGGCATCCGCCGGGTCAAGGAGGGCCTGGCCAAACAGGAGGTCGACGCCCTCATCGCCATCGGCGGCGAGGACACCCTCGGCGTCGCCTCCCGGCTCTCCGGCGACTACGGCATCGCCTGCGTCGGCGTCCCCAAGACCATCGACAACGACCTGTCCGCCACGGACTACACCTTCGGCTTCGACACCGCGGTCAACATCGCCACCGAGGCCATCGACCGCCTCCACACCACCGCCGAATCCCATATGCGGGTCCTCGTCGTCGAGGTGATGGGCCGCCACGCGGGCTGGATCGCCCTCCACGCGGGGCTCGCCGGCGGCGCCAACGTCATCCTCATCCCCGAGCAGCGCTTCGACGTCGACCGCATCTGCGCGTGGGTCGAATCCCGCTTCAAGATCCGCTACGCGCCGATCGTGGTCGTGGCGGAGGGCGCGATGCCGAAGGACGGCGATGCCGTCCTCAAGGACGAGTCCCTGGACTCCTTCGGTCACGTCCGGCTCTCCGGGATCGGGGAGTGGCTGGCCAAGGAGATCGAGCGGCGCACGGGCAAGGAGGCCCGTACGACCGTCCTCGGCCACGTCCAGCGCGGCGGCACCCCCAGCGCCTTCGACCGCTGGCTCGCCACCCGTTTCGGTCTGCACGCCATCGACGCCGTCCGCGACCAGGATTTCGGCAAGATGGTCGCCCTGCGCGGCACGGACATCGTCCGCGTCCCCTTGGCCGAGGCGACGGCCCGCCTGAAGACGGTGGACCCGTCGCTGTACGCGGAAGCGGAGGTCTTCTTCGGCTGACCCCGCCGTACCTCCCGGGCCCTGCCCCGGCCACCCCGTCGGGCGGGGCCCGGGGCCGGCCCCGGGCCCCTATTCGGTGCGCAGGGCCGTGGCGGTCCGGGCCCTGGCGGCCCAGCCGGCGGGCAGGAGCGCACCCAGGGTGGCGATGAGCAGGCCGCCGAGAGCGAGCGGGAGCAGTTCGGCCCCGTGGTAGACGGCGATGACGGAATCGGGGAAGCGGAGCCCCACGCTGTTGCCCATCGCGGGGAGGACCCAGCCGTGCAGGGCCACGCCGAGCGGCACGCCCAGAGCGCCCGCGACGAGTCCGGTCACGACGACCGATGTGAGGACCATCGCGACGGTCTGCCGGGGGGTCATGCCGAGCGCCTTGTGGACACCGATCTCCCGGACGCGCTCGCGGGTATCGAGCAGCACGCCGCCCAGCACGCCGAGCGCGGCGACGGCGACGAGCATCACCGTGAGGAACACGGACAGCGCGTTGAGCGTCACGACCATGTCGCCCCCGGCGCCGAGCCCTCCTGCCTGAGCGGTGGCCCCCAGCGGTGCCAGGTCCGTGTTCAGCGCGTCGACGTAGCCGGTCACCCCGGTGCCCGAGGTGACCGCGATGTGATGGCTCGTCTCCGTCAGGTCGGGACGGGCGGCCGTGAGGGTCGAGGCGTCGGTGAAGACCTGCATGCCGTCGTTACGGGGGTCGAGGACCTCGCCGACGATCCGGACCGTGACCGGCTCGGCCAGGCCGTTCAGCGTGACGGTGTCGCCGACGCGGGTGCCGGTGGCGGCCAGGAAGGGGGTCGGGACCACGGCCTCGCCGGGCCTGTCGAACCAGCGGCCCGAGACCATCGCGTAGCCGCCCCAGGAGGCGTCGCCGGTGAAGGCGTTCACGTCGATGATGCCGGTCACGCCGGACACGGTCGCCCGTACCGTCGCGGCGCGGTAGTACTTCCCGGTTCCGGCGGCGGCCTTGACGGCCGCGGCGACCGCGGCGGGATCGGCCTTGGGCCGCTGCTTCTCGGGGCCGGCGCCTGGGGGCCCGAAGTCCGGCAAGGGCGCGGGCACGGTGACATCGGCGGCGTCGTGGGCCTTGGCTTCCATCACCTGGCCGAGCGAGGCGACCATCCCCACGGTGAACGTGACGGCGATGGCACCGAACAGGATCGCCGTGCCCATGGCCAGCGCGCGGGCGGGCCGCGCGAAGGGCCGGGCCAGGCCCAGGGCGACCGGCCGCGGCAACGGCAGCCGCCCGGCCAGGCGGGCCGCCCACCGG
>NZ_RIBZ01000754.1:0-9671 GCF_003721215.1 Streptomyces botrytidirepellens | reverse complement strand
CGTACGCCGCGGGGTCGGCCGGCCACGGCCAGTCCAGCGCGCCGCCGCGCGCGGTCGCGGGCAGCTGGGGCGGCTCCTTCTCCAGCACCTGCTTGAGGCCCTCCATGCGGCTCTCGCTGGCGTGCCAGACCCGGGCCAGCCGCGGCGGCCCGCCGCCGGTGTCGAGCCAGATCGCGCACCAGTCCGCGAGCCGGGGCACCAGCAGCTGTCCGGCGAGCGAGGTGACCATCTCCTCGTCGAACTGCCCGGCGAGCAGGTCGGACGCCTCGGCGAGGAAGGACAGCGCGCCGTGCCGGGTCCATTCCGGATCGGCGCGGCGGGCGGGCATCCGGCGCGGCGCGGGGGCGACGATCTCCGTACCGCGCGAGGCCCACGAGGGCGCGAGGTCCCCGGCCATGGACTCCTCGGGCACCACCGGGTCGGCGGCGGCCCTGACCGACACCTGGAACCACACCGTCTTGCTGGACCGCCGGTACGTCGTCCCCCACGCCTCGGCGATCTCGGCGACGAGCCGCAGCCCGTGGCCTCCGGCGCACTCCGCGCCGTCCACGTCGACCGGCGGATCGCCGCGCAGCACCCGGGTGGGGTGGTGGTCGGTCACCTCCACGACGAGGGAGGGCGGTTCGCCCTCGTGGCTCGACACATCGAGCGCGCAGCACACCTCGACCGCGGTGCCCGCGTGCACCACCGCGTTGGTGACCAGCTCGCTCACCAGCAGTACGGCCTCGTCCGCGACCCGGTCGGTGATCCGGTCGGCGGACGGTACGTCGAGCGCGACCCACTCGGTGAGCGCGGCGCGCACGAACCGGCGTGCGGCGGAGGCCGCGAGCGGGCTGCCGGGCAGGCTCGCGCGGGCCGAGGCGCTGGTACGGACGGGGCCGATTCCCCCGACCGGCAGAGCCACCCCGCCTGCGGATGCAGACGGGGTGGAAGATGACGTCCCCACTGTGCGGCTCCTGAGAAGCTCCGTCATATGCGCCGTGTCCGGCACGGACAGAGTGACAGACGGACCGCGGTTATATGCACCGAGTCACGCAAGTTAACTGTGTTGAGGGGAAAAATCGTGCGTACGCCGGGCCTGTTCCGGTAAAGAACCCCCGGCCGCATCGGGGGTTGGGCGCGGGGTCGAGCGAGGGGTGACGTCGTGGCGGAAGCGGGGGCCGACGCCGGGTGGGGACCGGCGCCGACCCTGCCGTCAGGCCTCGCGCGTACCGGCGTACATGTCCTCGATCAGGGCCTTGTACTCGCGTTCCACCACGGGACGCTTCATCTTCAGACTCGGCGTCAGCTCGCCGTGCTCCACGTCCAGATCACGCGGCAGCAGCCGGAACTTCTTGATCGTCTGCCACCGTTGCAGCCCCTCGTTGAGCCGCTGCACATAGCCGTCGATCAACTCCCGCACCGCTGCGGTGTCCACGACTTCGGCGTAGGACTTCCCCGCCAGACCGTGCTCCTGCGCCCAGCCCATGATGGTCGGTTCATCGAGGGCGATCAGCGCGGTGCAGTAGTTGCGGTCGGAGCCGTGCACCAGGATGTTGGAGACGAACGGGCACACCGCCTTGAACTGACCCTCGACCTCTGCCGGTGCGACGTACTTCCCGCCCGAGGTCTTGATCAGGTCCTTCTTGCGGTCGGTGATCCGCAGATAGCCGTCGGGCGACAGCTCCCCGATGTCGCCGGTGTGGAACCAGCCGTCGGACTCCAGCACCTGCGCGGTCAGCTCGGGCAGCCCGTGGTAGCCCTCCATGATGCCGGGGCCGCGCAGCAGCACCTCGCCGTCGTCGGCGAAGCGCACCTCCGTGCCCGGGAACGCCTTGCCGACCGTACCGGTGCGGTAGTCCGGCGGGTTCAGGAAGCTGGCGGCGCTGGACTCGGTGAGCCCGTACCCCTCCAGGATGTTGATGCCCGCGCCCGCGAAGAAGTAGCCGATCTCGGGGGCCAGCGCGGCCGAACCGGACACGGCGGCGCGCAGCCGCCCGCCGAACGCCTCGCGCAGCTTGGCGTAGACGAGCTTGTCGGCGGCGGCGTGCTGGGCCTTGAGGCCGAACGGCACGGACGCGCTGCCGGTGCGGCGGAAGTTGTCCTGGGAGATCTTGGCGTAGTCGCGGGCGACCCCGGCCGCCCACTGGAAGATCTTGTACTTGGCGCCGCCGCCCTCGCGGGCCTTCTGCGCCACCCCGTTGTAGACCTTCTCGAAGATGCGCGGCACGCCACACATGTAGGTCGGCCGGACCACCGGCAGATTCTCGATGATCTTGTCGACCCGGCCGTCCACCGCGGTCGTATGTCCGACGTAGATCTGCCCCGCCGTCAGCACCTTGCCGAAGACATGCGCGAGGGGCAGCCACAGGTACTGCATGTCGTCCGGGTAGAGCAGCCCCTCCTGGGTACCGATGGCGATGGCCATGTAGGACCAGGAGTCATGCGCCAGCCGTACGCCCTTGGGACGGCCGGTGGTGCCGGAGGTGTAGATGAGCGTCGCCAGCTGATCGGAGCGCAGCGCGTCCGTACGCTCCCGTACGGCGTCGGGGTGCTCGTCCAGGTGCGCCGCACCGCGCTTCTCCAGCTCGGCGAGGGAGAGCACCCAGCCCTCGGGGTCGTCCCCGGCGGGCGTCGCGTCCTCGGCCTCGATCACCACCACATGGGCGAGGTCGGGCAGCTCGTCGCGCTTCTCGCGGACCTTGGCCAGCTGGGCGCCGTCCTCGGCGATCAGGACCCGGCTGCCGGAGTCGGCGAGGATGAAGGCGGTCTCCTCGGCGTTGGTGCTCGGGTAGACCGTGGTGGTCGCCGCGCCCGCGCACAGCACGCCGAGATCGCCGAGGATCCATTCGACGCGCGTCGAGGAGGCGAGCGCCACCCGCTCCTCGGGGCGGATGCCGAGGGCGATCAGCCCGGCGGCGATGGCGAAGACGCGATCCGCGCTTTCGCGCCAGGTCAGCGGCCGCCACTCGTCGGGACCCCGGCCGGAGGCGGGCGGCACGGGATAGCGGTACGCCTCCTTGTCCGGTGTCGCCTCGACACGCTGGAGGAAGTGCGTCGCCAGGGACGGCGGCCGGTTCTCGAGCAGATTCTGGGTGTCGGTCACGGCATCCTCCGGGTCCCGCCTCAGTGCTTGGTGACTCGCGAGTAACCTTCGCGTGGCGATCAGGGTAAGGGCCGAAACCGTACTGCGTAAGGGGTTCCGGGCCACGTAGTTCAAATGAGGGGTGCGTTCACATGAGGGTCTGCATCGAGCGTCACACGACAACGGGCCCGGCGCTTCTCTCAGCACCGGGCCCGTTCACCTACGACTACTTCTTCCCCTTGGCGTCGCCGCCACCGCCGTCGTCGGAGGACAGCACCGCGATGAAGGCCTCCTGCGGCACCTCCACGCTGCCGACCATCTTCATCCGCTTCTTGCCTTCCTTCTGCTTCTCCAGCAGCTTCCGCTTACGGGAGATGTCACCGCCGTAGCACTTGGCGAGGACGTCCTTGCGGATGGCGCGGACGGTCTCCCGGGCGATGACCCGGGAGCCGATGGCGGCCTGGATCGGCACCTCGAAGCTCTGCCGCGGGATCAGCTCGCGCAGCTTGGCGACCAGCCGCACGCCGTACGCGTACGCCTTGTCCTTGTGGGTGATCGCGGAGAACGCGTCGACCTTGTCGCCGTGCAGCAGGATGTCGACCTTGACCAGGTCGGATGCCTGCTCACCGGTGGGCTCGTAGTCGAGCGAGGCATAGCCGCGGGTCTTGGACTTCAGCTGGTCGAAGAAGTCGAAGACGACCTCGGCGAGCGGGAGCGTGTAGCGGATCTCGACCCGGTCCTCGGAGAGGTAGTCCATGCCGAGCAGCACGCCGCGGCGGTTCTGGCACAGCTCCATGATCGCGCCGATGAACTCGCTGGGCGCGAGGATCGTGGCCCGGACGACCGGCTCGTGCACCTTGTCGACCTTGCCCGCGGGGAACTCGCTGGGGTTGGTCACCGTGTGCACGGCGCCGTCCTCCATGTCCACCCGGTAGATCACGTTGGGCGCGGTGGCGATCAGGTCGAGGTTGAACTCGCGCTCCAGGCGCTCACGGATGACCTCCAGGTGCAGCAGCCCGAGGAAGCCCACCCGGAAGCCGAAGCCGAGGGCGGCGGAGGTCTCCGGCTCGTAGACCAGCGCGGCGTCGTTGAGCTGGAGCTTGTCCAAGGCCTCGCGCAGCACCGGATAGTCCGAGCCGTCCAACGGATACAGGCCCGAGAACACCATCGGCTTGGGGTCCTTGTAGCCGCCCAGCGGCTCCTCGGCGCCCTTGGTGAACTGGGTGATCGTGTCGCCGACCTTGGACTGGCGGACGTCCTTCACACCGGTGATCAGATAGCCCACCTCGCCGACGGACAGCCCGTCGGAGGAGGTCATCTCGGGTGAGTTGGTGCCGATCTCCAGCAGCTCGTGGGCGGCGCCGGTGGACATCATCCTGATGCGCTCACGCTTGTTGAGCGTGCCGTCCACGACCTTCACGTACGTCACGACACCGCGGTACGCGTCATAGACGGAGTCGAAGATCATCGCGCGGGCGGGCGAGTCCTTGACCCCCACCGGCGGCGGGACCAGCCGCACCACGGTGTCCAGCAGCTCGTCCACGCCCTCGCCGGTCTTGGCGGAGACCTTGAGCACGTCGGAGACGTCGCAGCCGATCAGGTGCGCCAGCTCGGCGGCGTACTTCTCGGGCTGGGCGGCCGGGAGGTCGATCTTGTTGAGGACCGGGATGATCGTGAGGTCGTGCTCCATCGCCAGATAGAGGTTGGCGAGGGTCTGGGCCTCGATGCCCTGGGCCGCGTCGACCAGCAGGATGCAGCCCTCACAGGCCGCCAGCGAACGCGAGACCTCGTAGGTGAAGTCCACGTGGCCAGGGGTGTCGATCATGTTGAGGACATGGGTGACCGGCTCCGGGCTCGCCTGGTCCTCGGTGAGCGCCCAGGGCAGCCGGACCGCCTGGGACTTGATCGTGATGCCGCGTTCGCGCTCGATGTCCATGCGGTCGAGGTACTGCGCGCGCATCTGTCGCTGCTCGACCACTCCGGTCAGCTGAAGCATGCGGTCGGCAAGCGTCGACTTGCCGTGGTCGATGTGCGCGATGATGCAGAAGTTACGGATCAGAGCCGGGTCGGTACGGCTCGGCTCCGGCACATTGGTAGGGGTCGCGGGCACGCAGCGTCCTGTGTCTAGGCGGGACTCGGTGTTCTCAGTCCCCCCATGGTCCCATGAACGGCAACCGCTTCCGGGTTTGGGAGGCCACCAGCGCTGCTGGTAATCTGGCCGACTGTGTCTTACGCGCCCCTCTCGCGCGGGACACAAGCGCACGACAGACAGCGATAACCAACGAACCTGCGAAGGCTCTTTACGTGGCGAACATCAAGTCCCAGATCAAGCGGAACAAGACGAACGAGAAGGCGCGTCAGCGCAACAAGGCCGTCAAGTCCGAGCTGAAGACCGCCATCCGCCGGACCCGCGAGGCCGTGGCCGCCGGTGACGCCGAGAAGGCCACCGCTGCCGCCCGCGCCGCCGCGCGCAAGCTCGACAAGGCCGTCAGCAAGGGCGTGCTCCACAAGAACAACGCCGCCAACAAGAAGTCGGCGCTCGCGCAGCAGATCGCCGGCCTCAAGGGCTGACCCTTCCGGGCCACCCGCACGGGTGACCCACCGGGGCGACACCTCGCCCCCACCCCGCCGTGGGGAACGTCCGAGCCCTCTACCTCGGACCACGGACAGCCTTCGTAGTACGCCACGCTACGTTCAATGCCCCCGGGCCCACTCCGGGGGCATTGCTGTGTCCGGATCCCCTGTGCGTCCGGATCCCCCGGATCCCCCTGGGCGGCCGTATCCGGATCGTCCCTGCGCAGCGCGGGGTTTTCGGTGTTTCTTCGGGTATGTTCACGTCATGTCGATACCGGGGGAGACACCCAATCCGTACGGGCCGCCGCAGCCGCCTCAGCCGCCGCTCCCGCCCCAGCAGAACGCTCAGTCCCAGCCGCCGCCTCAGCAGAGCGCGCCGCCGCCCGGCTCCTACGGACAGCCGCCACAGCCACCGCAGCCTCCGCCGCACGCCGCCGCGTCGCCGCACGCCCCGGCGTACGCGCAGCCGACCATGCCGGGGCTGCCTGCGGTGCCCGGGCCCATCGGGCCCGGGCAGCCCGGAGGGCCGGGAGGGCAGATGGGCGGCGGGTACGGGCCGTACGCCGCGCCAGCGCCGCCCCCGCCCGGCGGCGGTGCCGGACGCGGGAAGGGCTGGCTGTGGGCGCTCGGCGGGGCCGTCGTCGCCTCGGCGGTCTGGGCGGGCGTGGTGTTCGCGACCGGAGGGTTCGGCGGCGAACCGAAGGCCGAGCTCGCGGGCTACACCTACACGCGCAATCTGTGCGCCTCGACCGACTTCAAGGCCATCGAGGACGCCGGATACGAGCAGAAGGACTCCAGCGGATCGTCGAACCCGCGGCACAGCGCCTCCCGGGACCCGGCCCTGGACTCGATGACCTGCCAGATCGACTTCGAGCCGACCGGCGCGTCCAGCAGCGACTACTCCTCGGAGTGGCTCTCCACGACGGCCGGTCTGCACCGGAAGACCAATCCGGAGCCGGAGTTCGAGGCCCAGTACCGGAGTTACGAGGACCAGCGGACCTCCAGCTACACCTACAAGGTGAGCGAGGTGGACGGCCTCGGCGACGAGGCGTACGTCGTCACCCAGCAGAGCACCAGCAGCAGCGACACCGGGGCGTATGTGATCCTCGGCGTGCGGGAGGGCTGGATGACCTACCAGTCGACGTGGTCCGAATACGTATCCAGCTCATCGAGCGACGACCCCATGACGGCGGACGAGGCCACCGAGATGCTCGAAAAGAGCGCCCGGGCGACCCTGGCGAAGATGAAGGAGTAGGCGGCCGAGACCTGGCGGGCCGGAGCCGGCAGGGCTAGGAACGACCCGCGCGGGCGGCCCGGGCGATGGTGACGACGGCCTTCTCCAGGGCGTATTCCGGATCGTCGCCACCGCCCTTGACGCCCGCGTCGGCCTCGGCGACCGCGCGCAGCGCGATCGACACCCCGTCCGCCGACCAGCCGCGCATCTGCTGCCGCACCCGGTCGATCTTCCAGGGCGGCATGCCCAGCTCACGAGCCAGATCGCCGGGGCGGGCACCGCGCGGGGCGGAGGCCAGCTTGCCGATGGCGCGGACGCCCTGGGCCAGGGCGCTGGTGATCAGCACCGGGGCCACGCCCGTGGCCATCGCCCAGCGCAGCGCCTCCAGCGCCTCGGCCGCCCGCCCCTCGACGGCGCGGTCGGCGACGGTGAAGCTGGACGCCTCGGCCCGGCCCGTGTAGTAGCGGCCGACGACGGCCTCGTCGATCGTGCCCTCGACATCCGCGGCGAGCTGGGACACCGCGCTGGCCAGCTCGCGCAGATCGCTTCCGATGGCGTCCACCAGCGCCTGGCAGGCCTCCGGCGTCGCGGACCGGCCGCTGGTGCGGAACTCCGACCGGACGAACGCCAGCCGGTCGGCGGGCTTGGTCATCTTCGGGCACGCCACCTCGCGCGCCCCGGCCTTGCGGGCGGCGTCGAGCAGTCCCTTGCCCTTGGCTCCCCCGGCGTGCAGCAGCACCAGGGTGATCTCCTCGGCGGGGGCACCGAGATAGCCCTTCACGTCCTTGATCGTGTCGGCCGACAGATCCTGTGCGCTGCGCACCACCACGACCTTGCGCTCCGCGAAGAGCGACGGGCTGGTCAGCTCGGCGAGAGTGCCGGGCTGGAGCGCGTCGGGCGTGAGGTCGCGCACATCGGTGTCGGGGTCGGCGGCACGGGCCGCCGCCACGACCTGCTGCACGGCGCGGTCGAGCAGCAGGTCCTCCTGGCCCACGGCGAGGGTCACCGGGGCGAGGGGGTCGTCGGTCGTCGTCTTCCTGGCCATCGCGGTCCAGCATCCCACGGACCTCTGACAGCCCGGTCTTCGCTATGGCCGACAATGTTCCGGTGATCGATGGAGGACTGAACGGCGTGCGCCCGCTCCGGCATGTGCTGGTGCTCCCCGACCGCGACGCGGCGGAGGAGGTGGCCGAGGCGCTGCCCGAGCGCTTCGGCGTCGCGGAGGAGCCCCAGCTGGTGCGCGACGCCCTGGCAGGTGAGGACGACGCCGAGGACGCCCAGTGGCTGGTGGTCGTCGAGGACCCGGCCGCCCGGCTGGACCCGGCCGCGCTGGACGCCCTGGCCGAGGAGTACGAGGGCTGGCTGGAGACCGACTGACCGGTCGTGCGCGTCCTGGGGCACCCGCCCGCGCACGACCACCGGTCGTCCGCCCCCCACGCGTCCGCTACCGGTCATCCGCCACCCGCCCCTCCGCTACCCGGTGACCAGCGCCAGCGCGAAGCCGTCGTACCCCTTCTCGCCGACCGTCTGCACCGCCGTCGCCGTCAGCCGGGGCTCCTCCGCGATCAGCTCCGTGAAGCGCCGTACGCCCTGGACGCGGGGGTCCGTGCTGGCAGGGTCGGCCACCTCCCCGTCCCGCACCACGTTGTCCCCGATGATGAGACTGCCGGGCCGGGTGAGCCGCAGCGCCCAGGCGAGGTAGTCGGGGTTGCCGGGCTTGTCGGCGTCGATGAAGACCACGTCGAAGGGGCCGCCCCCCTCCTCGGCCAGCCGGGGCAGCGACTCCAGCGCCTTGCCGGTGCGGATCTCGACGACCTTGCCCAGCCCCGCCCGCTCCACGTTTTCCCGCGCCACCTCCGCGCACCGGGGGTCGGCCTCCAGGGAGACCAGCCGCCCGCCCTCGGGCAGCGCCCTGGCCAGCCAGATCGTGCTGTACCCGCCCAGGGTGCCGATCTCCAGGATGGTGCGCGCCCCCTGGATCCGGGCCAGCAGATGCAGCAGCTTCCCCTGGTTGGGCGCCACCTGATGCGGCGGCAACCCGGCGGACTCGCTGTGCTCCAGGGCGGCGTCCAGGGCCGGATCCGACGGTGCCAGGAGGCCGTTGAAGTAGTCATCGACCTTGGTCCACTGTTCGAGCGACATGAGCAAGCTTCCTTTCGAAACCGACTGAGTCCGCGCCAGCAACCTACTGTGCCCTGCGCGAACCACCGTGCTCGGACGACGAATTGGGGCCCGCCGCCGCCCCGCGGCCTTCGGCCGCCGCGCTGGGCCCTTCTGCTCCCGCCGACCACCGCGCGCAGCCGCGGGCCGGTCACCGCGATCGGCCCGTCCCGGTCGGTCCGCAGCACGGCGGCACCCCGGGCTCTCAGGGCCGCCACGGTGCGGGGCGACGGATGTCCATACGGGTTGTCCGCGCCGCAGGAGATCAGGGCGATCCGCGGGTGCAGCCGGTGGATCAGCCGCGGGTCCTGGTAGGCCGAGCCATGGTGGGCGACCTTGAGCACATCCACCGGGGCCAGGGCCGGATGCGCCATCAGCAGCGCCTGCTGGGCGGGCGGTTCCAGGTCGCCGAGGAGCAGCAGGGTCAGGCCCGCCGTACGGACCAGGAGGGTCACGCTCGCGTCGTTCGGCTCCTCCTGCGCCGGGGCGGCGGCCGGGGTGTCGGGCGCGGGCCACAGCACCTCCCAGGACAGCGGGCCCGACCGGCGCCGCTCCCCCGGCCCGGCCGTCACCACCGGCACCCGCGCCGCCGCTGCCCCGCGCCGCACGGCCGTCGTACCCCTTCTCGCCGACCGTCTG
>NZ_RIBZ01000753.1:0-9583 GCF_003721215.1 Streptomyces botrytidirepellens | reverse complement strand
CGCGCCAGCGCAGCCCGTCCCGCCACGCCGCGGCGCACCGCAGCCCCAGCGCGGCGAGGGCGGCCGCAGCGACGGCGAAGGCCACACCGGCCCCCGGCTCATGGGCATCCAGGGCGAGTGCGTCCAGCCACAGCAGGGCCAGCGCCCCGGTGGGGGCGAGCCAGACGGCGGGCCCCGAGCGCAGCACCCGGTGCAGCGCCGCCAGGAAGTGGCGCGGTGTCACGCCCGCTCCGCCGTGTGCCTGCTCGCGCAGCACGGCGCAGCCCGCCACCAGGGCCGGGTAGGCGGTGATCACGGGGAGCGAGGCGAACAGCAGGAACACACCGAGCAGCAGGCAGTCGGCGAAAGGCGCGAACCAGGAACGGCGCATGGCCCGGCCTCCCTATCCCTTGAGTCCGGAGGTGTGCACGCCTTCGACCAGCAGCCGCTGGAAGGCGAGGAAGAACAGCAGCACGGGTACGAGGGTGAGCACCGACATCGCGAACATCGGCCCGAATGCGGAGCCGCCGGACTGGTCGACGAACATCCGCAAGCCCAGCTGGAGCGTGTAGTCCTGCGGGTCGGCGAGGTACATGAGCTGGGAGAGGAAGTCGTTCCAGCTCCAGATGAACGAGAAGATCGTCGTGGTGACCAGGGCGGGTTTGAGCAGCGGCAGGATGACGTACCCGAAGGTGCGGTACGGCCCGCAGCCGTCGATGACCGCCGCCTCGTCGAGTTCGCGCGGCAGCGAGCGGATGAACTGGACGAATCAGCGTGCCGATCATCACGGCGAAGTAGAGGCCGCGTCCCCGGAAGCGGAGCCGGGCGAAGGCGTAGGCGGCCAGGGAGCAGGACAGCACGTTGCCGATGACCGCGCCGGTGGAGATGAGCAGCGAGTTGCCGAACAGCCGCCACAGGGTGATTCCGCTGATGCCCTCGGCGGCCTGGGTGTAGTTGCCCGGGGTGAAGACCTTCGGGATGGGGCTCAGGTTCGAGATGATCTCGGTGCCGGACTTCACCGACGCGGTGACCAGCCACAACACCGGGTAGAGCAGCACGAGGCCGAGCACCACGCAGACGATGTGCCACACCGCGGAACGCAGCGGTGCAGTGGCGGTGGTGGTGGGAGCGGCGGCGGGGGCCGGGGACGGCGCGGTCGTCATGATGCGTCCTCCTGTCCGTAGAAGACCCACAGCCGGGAGCTGCGGAAGACGAGGAACGTGACCAGTGCGATGACGGCCAGCAGGACCCATGCCATCGCTGAGGCGTATCCCATGTGGAAGTTGGTGAAGGCCTGTTGGTACAGGTACAGCGAGTAGAAGAGGGTCGAGTCGGACGGTCCTCCGGTGCCGTTGCTGACCACGAACGCGGAGGTGAAGGACTGGAAGGAGTGGATGATCTCCATGATCAGGTTGAAGAAGAGGACGGGCGTCAGCATCGGCAGCGTGATGGAGAAGAAGGTGCGCACCCGGCTCGCCCCGTCGATCGAGGACGCCTCGTACAGTTCCTTCGGGATCTGCTTCAGCCCGGCCAGGAAGATCACCATGGGCGCGCCGAACTGCCAGACGGTCAGCATGATCAGCGGATACAGGGCGTAGTCCGGGTTGTCGGTGAGACCGCCGAGGTGGAGGCCGAAGAAGGCCAGCGAGCGGTCGGTGAGACCGCCGGTGGCGAAGAGGGACCGTCACACCAGGGCGACGCTGACGCTCGCGCCGAGCAGTGACGGAGCGTAGAACGCGGCGCGGTACAGGCCGACTCCGCGGCGGGCGCGGTTCAGCAGCAGCGCCACGGCGAGGGCGGCCGCGAGCTTGAGCGGTGCGCCGATGAGGACGAACCTCAGGGTGACGCCCACCGAGGTGAGGAACCGGTCGTCCTCCAGCATGTAGCGGTAGTTGGCCAGCCCCACCCACTGCGGCTTCGACAAGAGGTCGTAGTCGGTGAACGACAGATACAGCGAAGCGAGCATCGGGCCGAGGGTCAGGACCACCGCGCCGATCAGCCAGGGCGCCAGGAAGACATGGGCCGACAGCACCGATGAACGGCGACGCCGCACCGGTGCGACGGCGTCGGTGACGCCGCCGGGGCGGGGGAGGGGACGGGGCGGTGCGGTCGCCTGGGCCATACGTGCTCCTCAACGGCGAGGATGGATAACGGCGGCAACGGTTGCACGGGAACAGGGCAAACTGTCGGGCGTCCCCGTCGTCGACCTCCTGGGGGGGGCAGGGTCCGGGACACCGTGCCCTACAGCGCGTACCTCTTCTACAAGTGGGAGCAGCACCCGGAGCGGGACGGCGCTCCGGCGATCGGCGACGCGTGGGGCGCCGCTCTGGACCCCGACGGCATCGTCGCCCAGGCGCGGCACATGGTGGACCGGTACGGTTTCCGCTCGCTCAAGCTCAAGGGCGGGGTCTTCCCGCCGGAGGAGGAGATCGCCGCCCTCCACGCCCTGCGCGCGGCGTTCCCCGGGCATCCGCTCCGTATCGATCCGAACGCCGCGTGGACCCTGGAGACCTCCCTGACGGCGGTCCGCGCGCTCGAAGGCGTCCTCGAATATCTGGAGGACCCGGTGGCCGGGGTCGAGAACATGGGCGCCCTCGCCGCGCGGACCTCGATCCCGCTCGCCACGAACATGTGCGTGAACTCGCTGGAGACCATGCGCCCCGCCCTCGACCACGGCGCCGTACGGATCGTGCTCGCCGACCACCACTACTGGGGCGGGCTGCGGGGCACCGCCGCGCTGGGCGACGTCTGCAAGGCCGTCGGCTGGGGGCTGTCCATGCACTCCAACTCGCACCTGGGTATCAGTCTCGCCGCGATGACCCACGCCGCCGCTGCCACCGAGGACCTGGCCTACGCGTGCGACACCCACTACCCGTGGAACGCCGAGGACGACGTGGTGGCGCCCGGCGCCCTGTCCTTCGCCGACGGATCCGTACGGGTCCCACCGGGCCCCGGCCTCGGGGTCGAGCTGGACCGCGCCGTACTCGACCGGCTGCACGCGACCTATCTGGACCTGGGCCGCGAGCACCGGCACGATGCGATCTACATGAGGACCGTGGAGCCGGACTTCGACCCGACGCTCCCGCGCTGGTAGCCGAGGACCGCCGTCACTCCACGGCGGCCGTCGACCCCCGCACCACCAGGTGCGTCTCCAGCACCCGCTGCATCGGCTCCGCACCCTCCACCGCGGGCGTGCCCAGAATGCGGGACAGCAGATCGACGGCGGCCCGAGCGGCGTACGCCTTCGGCACGGACACCGTGGTCAGCGGGGGTGCGGCCATCCCGGACAGCGCGAAGTCGTCGCAGCCCACCACGCTCATCTCGTCCGGCACCCGCACCCCGCGCGCGGTGAACCGGCTGATCAGCCCGAACGCGACGATGTCGTTGAACGCCACCACCGCGCTCGCCCCGCTGGCGAGCACCACATCGGCGGCCCCGGTGACCCCGCCGTCGAATTGCGGGGCCACGCTCCCCACGTGGACGATCTCGACCTGGCCCGACTCCGCCATCGCCTCGACGCCCGCCGCCCGCTCCCGCGCGGTCCAGGAGCTGCGCGGACCGCCGACGTACGCGATCTTGCGGTGGCCCAGGGCGTGCAGATGGGCCACCGCGTCGGTCATGCCCGCCATCAGGTCGGCCGTGACGCTCGCGAAGCCGGGCTCCCTGCGGTGCAGCAGCACGGTCGGCTTGGCGGCGAGTTCGTCCAGCGACCGCAGCTCCTCGCCGCTCAGATGCGGGGAGACCAGGACGATCCCGTCCACCTGCGGGGCCAGGGTGCGGATCGCGTCCAGCTCCAGGGCCTCGTCCCGTTCGGCGTCGGACACGAACACCGAGTAGCCCAGGCCCCGGGCCCGGGACTGCACGCCCTTGCAGCACTCCGCGAAGAAGGGATTCAGCAGGTCAGGGACGATCACGCCCAGATGGCCCGTACGCCCCGTGATCAAGCCGCGCGCCGCACGGTTGGGCTGGTAGCCGAGCCGCTCGGCGGCGGCCCGCACCCGCTCGCGCGTGACGACGCTGACCGTTCCCTCGGGGGCCAGCGCCCGCGACACCGTGGACGACCTGAGGTTTGCACCCCCGCTCCCCG
Source organism: Streptomyces botrytidirepellens (assembly GCF_003721215.1). Classification (NCBI taxonomy): domain Bacteria; kingdom Bacillati; phylum Actinomycetota; class Actinomycetes; order Kitasatosporales; family Streptomycetaceae; genus Streptomyces; species Streptomyces botrytidirepellens. Next base: position 5,517 of record NZ_RIBZ01000753.1, on the reverse strand, counting down.
TACGTCAATCACTCTCCGTGCAGCTCCTCGATCACCGGGGCGAAGGCCTCCATGTGGTGCTCCAGCACGGTGAAGTACGAGAAGCCGAAGCGCTCGCGGTGGGCCCGCAGCTGGTCCGCCATGTCCTTGGGGCTGCCCAGCAGCAGCGCGGGGTGGTCCAGCAGCTGTTCCTCGGTGAGGTCGGGGGCGTACGGCTTCAGCTCGCGGGCCTTGGCGCGGCGGGCGTCGGTGTTCTCGACCATCTGGATCAGATAGTTCAGCTCGGCGGGCTCCGAGCCCGCTGTGGCCTCGGCTTCGGCGGCGAAGCGGTGGAAGGCCGCCACCCGCTCCTCCAGCGCCTCCGGGCTGATGATCTTCATCGGGCCGGGCGCGTCGTCCGGGGCCTGGACCGCGCCCGTGAAGGCCGCGATCTGCGCGTGGCGCGCGGCCACCCGCAGCAGCCGGTCGCCGTTGCCGCCCAGCAGCAGCGGTGGGCGCGGCGTCTGCGCGGGCCGTGGCTGCTGCTCGGGATCGGTCAGCAGCCGCTCCAGCTCACGGACGGTGTGCTCCAGGTGGTCCACCCGCTCGCGGGGCGACCCGAACGGCAGCCCGGCGCTGTCGTGCTCGGCCTTCACGTATCCCGCCCCGAGGCCCAGCTCCAGCCGTCCCCCGGTGAGCGTGTCGCAGGTGGCCACCGCGCGTGCCAGCAGGGCCGGGTTCCAGAAGCCCAGGTTGAGGACGAAGGTGCCGAGCCGCGGCCGCTCGGTGACCTCGGCGGCGGCCACCAGCGCGGCGAACGGCGCGGGCATGCCCAGATGGTCGGGGACCAGCAGGACGTCGTAGCCCAGCCGGTCGGCGCGGCGGCACTTCTCCCGCCATGACGGCGCCGATTCGAGCGTGAGCAGGTTGACTCCGAAGCGGAACGGCCTTGCCATGAGCCCTCCTTGATCGGGGATGATCCGAACCTATCGGAGTACGGCGCTCATTGGTCAGCCTTCGTGAGTCGTGTACGCCCGGGTGAAGATCTGCATGCGGCCCAGCACCGAGTCGGCCGTGGGCCGCTCCATCCGGTCCACGATCCGGCCGTCGTCGAGGAAGAGCACCAGGTCGGAGTGGGCGGCCGCGCTCGGGTCATGGGTCACCATGACCACCGTCTGCCCCAGTTCGTCGACCGCCTCGCGCAGGAAGGTCAGCACCTCCAGGCCCGCCCGCGAGTCCAGGTTGCCGGTCGGCTCGTCCGCGAAGATCAGCTCGGGGCGGGAGGCCAGCGCCCGCGCGCACGCCACCCGCTGCTGCTGGCCGCCGGACAGCTGGGCGGGCCGGTGCTTCAGGCGGTCCCGCAGCCCGAGGGTGTCGATGACCCGCTCCAGCCACTCCGGGTCGGGCTTCTGGCCCGCGATGTCCATGGGCAGGGTGATGTTCTCGGCCGCGTTCAGGGTGGGCAGCAGATTGAACGACTGGAACATGAAGCCGATCCGGTCGCGCCGCAGCTGGGTCAGCCGGCGGTCGTCGAGCCCGGTGATCTCGGTGTCGCCCAGCCAGACCTGGCCCGAGGAGACCGTGTCGAGACCCGCCAGGCAGTGCATCAGCGTGGACTTGCCGGAACCGGAAGGACCCATCACCGCGGTGAACCTGCCCCGCTCGATCTCCACGTCCACCGCGTCGAGGGCGATCACGGCGGTCTCGCCGCTGCCGTACGCCTTGGTCAGGTCGCGGGCCCGGGCCGCCGGGCGGGCGCCGCCCTCCGCGTACCCGTCTGTCTTCGTTGCCGCCGGTGTGGACACAAACGCCTCCCGCGTCGGAACGGTTTGCCCTCGATGGTAGGGACCCGCCCGCTTCCGCGCGCCGTTGGCGCAGCTAGCAAATATGCGCTAGCTTGATGGTGTGGCTAAGACACAGCTGAACGTCCGGGTCGACGAAACCACCGCTGAGGTGGCCCGGGAGCGTGCGCTACAGCGGGGAGTGAGCGTGAACCGCTACATCGAAGAGCTGGTGCGGCAGGACGCGGGCGAGGTGGGCCACAAGTTCGTGGAGGCCGCGGCCGACTTCATGAAGCAGTACCAATCGGTCTTCGACGAGGAATTCGGCCGCGAGCTCGGCCGGGATCTTGGCCGTGAACCCGGTCGGGAGCTCGGAGGCGAAGCGCGCCGTTGACCGTGCGTATCGATCTCGCCTGGCTTCTGATGATCGCCGAACACAACACCCCGGGGGATCCGCGCGTCACCGATTACGGTGCGCTGGTCGCCGCCGTGAGCCGGCACGAGGCGGAGATATTCGGCACCCCGATCTACCCCGAACCGCAGGAGCGGGCCGCCGCGCTGTTGCAGCTGCTGCTTCTGGTGCCGGCCCTGGAGCGCTCGAACGCTCTGTTCGCGTCGGCCGTCGCGTACGCGTACCTGGTGGCGAGCGGCCTGAAGGTGGCCACATCGCCGGAGCGGGTGCGGGATCTGGCGCGCCTGGTGCACGACGGCGCGGTGGATGTGCACGCCATCGCGGACGAGCTTCGCCGGTGGAGCGTCTAGCGGGACACCCCCTATGAGTCCGGCCTCTATGACTTCGGCCTCTATGACTCCGGGCGCCGCACCACGCCCAGGGTGCAGGGCGAGGTGGGCAGCGGCAGTCCCCGTTCGGGGAGCCGCAGCGACCGGTGGGTGACGGGCTCGAAGCCCACCCGCGCCATCTCCACCCGCACCTCCCGCCCGGTGTGGCACCCGCCGAACACCAGCGGCCACACCGTCCGGTCCAGCACCCCCTGCGTCATCGCCATGGCCCGCCCCTCGGCCCGCCCGTGCTCCAGGAACCGCAGCTCACCGCCCGGCCGCAGCACCCGCATCAGTTCGGCCAGGGTGCGCTGGACATCTCGTACGGAGCACAGCACCAGACACGCCACCGCCGCGTCGAACGCCTCGCTCTTGACCGGCAGCGCCTCAGCGACCCCGGGCACCACGTCCACCGGCACCTCGGCCCGGTGGCCCGCCCGCACCGCCAGGCGGCGCAGATGGCGTTCGGGTTCGATGGCGACGACCTCGGAGACAGTGCTCGGGTAGTGCACGAAGTTCAGGCCGTTGCCGGCGCCGATCTCGATGACCCGGCCGGACAGCCCGGCCAGGAGCTCGCTACGGAGTTCGGCGACCCCGGCCCGTTCGTCGGCGACGGGACTGACCTTGGCCCAGAAGCGGGCGAAGAGTGGGTGGTGGACGGCTTCGCGCGGGGGCCGGGGACGGCGTACGGGCATGGGTGACACCCCTTTTCCAGCGGGACGGCTGTATACCGATACCGGGAGTCTGCCCATGCCGCCCCCACCGCTACGCCGTGCGGTGCTCCTTCGTGAACCGCTCCGCGTCCCAGACGCCGTCCAGCCGCGGGGCCAGCCACCCCGGGGCCGCCGCGCGGAAGTCGGCGGGCGACAGGGCCCCGGCCCGCTCGGGAACGGCGCCCAGCAGCGGGGCGCCCGCCGCCTCCGGCAGGTCGGTCCTGTTGCAGTGGGAGGCGAGGTCCGCGTCCGCGGGCCAGCTGCCGATGACGACGCCGGGGAAGCGCAGGCCCCGGGCGCGCAGCGCCTCCGCCGTGAGGGCCGTGGCGTTGAGCGTGCCCAGGCCCGCGTGGGCGACGACCAGGACGGGGGCGTCGAGCAGCCGGGCCGCGTCGGCGAGCGTCGCGCCCGTCTCGTCGAACCGTACGAGCAGGCCGCCCGCTCCCTCGACGAGCACCAGATCGTGCTCGGCGGCCAGCTTCTCCGCCGCCTCCGCGATCTCGTGCGGCCGCACGGCGGGGCGCCCGGCGCGGCGCGCCGCGGTGTCGGGCGCCAGCGGCTCGGGGTAGCGGGCGAGTTCCCGCAGGGTCACGTCACCGGCGAGCCGGGCCACCTCGGCGGCGTCGCCCGGTTCGTCCGGACCGACGCCGGTCTGCGCGGGTTTGAGTACGGCGACCGACCGGCCGCGGGACAGCGCCGCCGCCGCGACGGCCGCCGTGGTGACGGTCTTGCCGACCTCCGTGCCGGTGCCGGTCACGACCAGTACTGACATCTGTTGCTTCGTGCCTTTCGCTGTTGTCTTGTTCTTGTGCCGTCAGCCCGCCGTGGCGGCGGCCGCCCGTACCGCCGCGCAGATACGGGCCAGATCGTCGTCGCCCGTGATGTAGGGCGGCATGGTGTAGAGCATGTCGCGGAACGGCCGCAGCCACACGCCCTCGCGCACCGCCGCCCGCGCCGCCGCCATGCCCGCGTCGTCCAGCGGGTGGTCCAGCTGGACGACGCCGATCGCGCCGAGCACCCGCACCTCCCGTACGCCCGGCAGCTCGGCGGCGGGCGCCAGCCCGTCCCGCAGCCCCGTCTCGATCCGCTTGATCTCCTGCCGCCAGTCGTAGGACAGCAGCAGGTCGATCGAGGCGCCCGCGACGGCGGAGGCCAGTGGATTGCCCATGAACGTCGGGCCGTGGGCGAGCACGGGAAGCTCGCCGCGCGAGATGCCGTCCGCCACCCGCGGGGTGCACAGCGTGGCGGCCATCGTCAGATAACCGCCGGTCAGCGCCTTGCCGAGGCACATCACATCGGGGCTGACCCCGGCGTGCTCCGCCGCGAACAGCGCTCCGGTGCGCCCGAAGCCGGTGGCGATCTCGTCGAACACCAGCAGCACGTCGTGCTCGTCGCACGCCTCGCGCAGCATTCGCAGCAGGGCGGGGGAGTGGAACCGCATGCCGCCCGCGCCCTGCACCACCGGTTCCACGATCACCGCGGCGAGCTCGTCCGCGTGCCGGGCCACCAGCTCGCGCACATGGGCCTCGTACGCCGGGTCGGGCTCGGCGTCGAAGCCGGGCGGCGGCGCGTCGGCGAAGATCTGCTCGGGCAGGACGCCCGACCACAGCCGGTGCATGCCGCCGTCCGGGTCGCACACGGCCATCGGCTGCCAGGTGTCGCCGTGGTAGCCGCCGCGCCAGGTCAGCAGCCGCTGCTTGGCGGGGCGGCCGAGGGAGCGCCAGTACTGGAGGCACATCTTGACCGCGACCTCGACCGACACCGAGCCCGAGTCGGCGAGGAAGACGTGCCGGAGCGGTTCGGGCGTGATCTCCACGAGCCGGGTGGCCAGCCGCACGGCGGGCTCGTGGGTGAGCCCGCCGAACATCACGTGGCTCATCCGGTCGAGCTGGCCGCGCGCCGCGTCGTTGAGCACCGGGTGGTTGTAGCCGTGGATGGCGGACCACCACGACGACATCCCGTCCACGAGCTCCCGTACGCCCTCGACCGGTTCGGCGAGCCGCAGCCGGACCCCGGCCGCGGACTCCACGACGAGCGGGTCCGCGCGGCCGGGCATGGGTGCGTACGGATGCCAGACGTGCTGCCGGTCCAGCGCCAGCAGCGCGTCGGGCGTCAGCGGCTCAGGCATTGGGCGGCAGTTCCGTCCCCGCGCCCCGGCGGCGCACCGCGACCAGGTCCGCGTGCGACTCCCCGGCCGCCACCGCGACCGGCTCGGCGACGGGCTCGGAAGGGGCAGCCTCGGCAGGGGCGGGGTCGGCGACGGTCCCGGGCGCGTCGCCGCAGGG
>NZ_RIBZ01000747.1:0-9547 GCF_003721215.1 Streptomyces botrytidirepellens | reverse complement strand
CGGTGGCGGCTGGCGCGGCTGGCCACGGCGCTGCGCGACGAGCGGCGGCGGCTGGCCCTGTTGTCGGCGGAGGACGCCGGGGTGGCGGCCGCGCTGCGCAACTCGGTGGCCCGGCTCTCCGCGGACGACGCCCAGCTGCTGCGGGCGCTCGGCGCCGGTTTCGCCCGGGAGGTCAACACCGCGGAGGCGGCCGCGCTGTCCGGGGCGGACCCCGACCTGATCCAGGACTCCCTGGAGCGGCTTGCCGAGATGCATCTGCTGGACGAGGAGGCCACCAACCGCTACGTCATGAGTGACCTGGTGAAACTCTTCGCCCAGGGCGACGGCGGCCGGGGCGCGGGGCCGTCCGGCGAGGGCTCCGGCGGGCCGAGGGAAGAGTCGGGGCCTCCGTGAACAGCGGGGCGTTAGTGAGGCGTTAGCGGTCGGCAGCCGGACGGCAGTGGGACGGCAGCGGCCCCGGACAGAGTTGTTGTCGTACCGGACAGCAGCCGAGACTCACCGGGGGGAACCCACCATGTCGCACTCCACCGCCTTCCTCGCCCGCCACGCCCGCACCATCCGTTCCGTCGCCGCCGGTCTGACCGTCGTCGCCGCGGGCCTGACCCTCACGGCCTGCGGCGACAACGACGGCACCGGGGCCAAGAGCTCGGGCCAGGCCCAGTCCTCGGCCACGGCCCAGGCGGACCAGGGCGGCGCCGACGCCGGAGCCCGGGGCGAGGGCGGCAGCGACAACGGCACCGGCGGCGACAACGGCACCGGCGGCGCCAAGGGCGGGGCGCAGGGCAGCGGCACCGGCGGTGCGCAGGACACCGAAGAGAAGGCCGGGAAGAACGGGGGCGTGGCCGAGCAGAACAGCGGCGGCTCCGGGTCGGAGGCCGCCCAGGAGATCGGCGCCTGCGACGTCAACAAGGCCGCGGTGAGTGTCGCGTCCGTCAAGCAGCCGGTCAACCACCTGCTGCTGAAGTTCACCAACCGGGCCGGCGTGGACTGCAACGTCCCCTACTACCCCGTCCTCCGCTTCGGCGACGGACAGTCCGCCACCCCGGCGATCGAGGACAGCAAGCCGCAGGCCGTCGTCACGCTGGCCCCCGGCGAGTCCGCCTACGCGGGCATCACCACCTCCAGCGCCGACGGCTCGGGCTCCGGCGGCACCGAGGAGTCCGAGCTCGAGGTGTTCCTGAAGGGCTACGACTACTCGACCACCGTGAACCTGCCCAGCGGCGGGGTGTACGTCGACAGCAGCTCCAAGGTGACGTACTGGCAGACCAGCGCCTCCGACGCGCTCACCTGGTAATCAGCCCCACAGGTTTCCCGGACGGACAGGCAGCCGCCTCCCCCCGGCTGCGTGTCCCCGACGGCCCCCGCCCCCGGCGGGGGCCGTCCGCTGTCCCGACATGTCCCGCCGAGCCGCCGACGGTGTCCCGCGCCCGGCCGTCCCCGGGCATGTCCCAGCAGGTCAGGGGCGCGCGACGGAACGGGACGTCCCATGGGACACCGGCTCCCCCGAAACCCCCCGCCCTCCGGCCCACAGTGGTTCCCGTCGCCGCGGCGGATCGGCCCGGCGGCCTCAACCGAGCGGCTCCGACGGGCAGTCGGCGCCCTTCGTCACAGGGGGATTCCACACATGACGCACTCCACCACAACCGCCCGGCGCCGGACCATCTGGCGCAAGGTGCTCCCCACGATCGCCGCCGCCGGTATCGGCGCCGCCGGAATCGTGGGCTGCTCGGGCGACGGGGACACCGGCGGCCATGGCACGAAGGCGGAGAAGGTAGATAAGGCAGACAAGGCCCAGGGGGCCGACAAGAACGCCCTGAGCCGCGACACGGGGGCCGCGAAGGGCAAGGGCAGCGCCCTCAAGCTGAAGACGACCAGCGGGGAGTTCGGCACCAAGGCGGCCGCGGCCGCCGACTTCCCCACCTGGGGCACGCGCTGGGTCGTCCACCAGACCGCCGACACCAGCAGCCCCTCCGTCGGCATGATCAACAAGGATGTCGCGGGGCAGGACCGCATCACCGCCGACTACCAGGTCGACACCGGCAAGAAGGCGTGCGAGGGCAGCACCTGCTCGACGTACATGGCGCACATCACCGGGCCGGTCAACGGCTTCCTGAGCGTCCTCGCGGTGGACATCCCCGAGGACTCGCTGCCCGGCGTCCCCGTGCAGAACGGCGGTCAGCAGCCGCCGAAGCCGCCCCAGCCCGGCGGCACCCGCGCCGAGGCGCTCCAGCGGGCCTCCACCTGGCTGACGGCCAACGGCGGCGGCCGGGTCCCGTACAGCCAGGCCAAGATCTGGAAGGACGGCTACCGCCAGGACTGCTCGGGCTACGTCTCCATGGCGCTGGGCCTGAAGGCGCCCGGCACCAACACCGTGGGCCTCACCAGCGGCAGCATCACCAAGCCGATCGCGGTGAACGACCTCAGGCCGGGCGATCTGCTGATCGACGCCGCCGGCAACAACAACACCCGCCATGTCGTGATGTTCGAGAAGTGGAACAACGACGCCCACACCTCGTACACCTCGTACGAGCAGCGCGGCGACTTCGGTACGGACCACACGACCCGCACCTATGGCCTGGAGCCGGGCAGCGAGTACAAGCCCTACCGGCCGCTGAAGTTCACGGACTGATCCGGAAGTTCACGAACCGATGCGCCAGCGATCCGGTTCCTGTCACGAGCGGCACGTCCACCTCGGGGGTGTGGACGTGTCGCTCGTCATGTTCATGATCCACATGCTCCAATGGGAAGCGTGCCAGCGCATCCGAATCAGTCCGAGAATCCACGACGAAAGCCGCTCGCCCCGCTCCCCGAGGAACTGTCCGGCCCGGTACGGGAATTCGTGACCGCACTGCGCCACATGCACGGCGAACTGGGCCTGAGCCTCAAGGAACTCGAAGGGCGCCTGCCCGCCAGCCGCTCCTCCCTCTCCCGCTATCTGCGCGGCCAGAGCCTGCCCGACGAACGGCTCCTGGTCCAGTGGGGCAAGCTCTCCTTCACCGCCGAGGACCGGCTGCCCGAGCTGGTGAAGCTGCTCCACCGGGCCAACGAGGCCGCCGCCGAGTCCGACACCGGACCGGTGGTGGAGACAGACTCCGGCGACGGGCCCGCCGCCCCGCCCCCGGAGGACCGGCCGCCGCGGCGGCGGCTGCGGCTCACGCTCGCGGTGGTGGGCACGGTCGCCGTCGCGGCCGGGGCCACGGTCGGGGTGCTCGCCCTCCGGTCGTCGGACTCGCCCGACACCGACAAGCCCCCGGCGACCCTGGGCAACGCGCGGATCACCGTCTTCAACGCCGAGGAGAGCTGCCGGGACGAGCGCGTCCGCGCCTGCTCCCTGGGCCTGGCGGGGGATCCGTACCTGGCCTACCGCCCCTCCAACATCACGGGCCGGGCCTGGCACGGCGACGTGCTGCGCGCCGACTGCCGCATCGCCAACGGCGTCACTGTCACCGACGAGGCGGGCGGGCACAGCAGCATGTGGTTCCGCGTCTTAAGAGACGGCAAGCGGATGTGGGTCCCGGCCATCCGGATCGATCACGACCAGGTGCAGTACACGAAGCTCCCCAACTGCCCCGAATGAACCGGCTGAACCGAATGAACCGGCTGAACGGACCGCGTCAGCCCTCCTCGTCCAGCCCGGCCAGGACCAGCGGCAGCCGGGCCGCGCCGCCCTCGGTGACCCGGACCGGAACGCCCCAGTCCTGCTGGTGCACATGGCAGGCCGGGTACTCGTTTTCAGGGTCGTCGTCGCAGGACGCGGCCATCGCCGAGACGTGCAGCACGCCCTCGGTCACCCCGTCGGCCAGCACCAGTTCCCGGCGCAGGTCCGTGCCCGCGCCCTCGCCGCCCGCGAGCAGCTCCGGCGGGGTGGAGCTGACCAGCAGCCGGGTGGAGGGGCCGTAGCGGGTGTCCAGCTTCTGGCCCGCGGGCGCCTGGAAGACCACGTCCAGCCGGAGCGTGCCCGGGGCGATGTCGGTGGCGGCGCGCTGGGTGCGGTGGGCCACCGCCTCCACCCGTACGGCCTCCTCGGGCAGCCGCAGCCGGGTCAGCCGGTGCCGGGCGGACTCCACCACCACGATGTCCCGGTCGACCAGCACCGCGCCGGACGGCTCGCGCAGATCCGTGGCGAGCGTGGTGACCTCGCCGGTGGCCGGGTCGTAGCGGCGCAGCGCGTGGTTGTAGGTGTCGGCGACGGCGACCGAGCCGTCGGGCAGCGCGGTGACGCCCAGCGGATGCTGGAGCAGGGCCTGGTCGGCGGCGCCGTCCCGGTGGCCGAAGTCGAAGAGCCCGGTGCCGACGGCGGTGCGGACGGCGAAGGCGTCGCCGTCCCGCTCGACCCAGCGCACCGCGGAGCTCTCGGAGTCGGCGACCCACAGCCGGTCGCCGGACGCGGCGAGCCCGGACGGCTGGGAGAACCACGCCTGGTCCGCGGGCCCGTCCACCAGGCCCTCGTTGGTGGTCCCGGCGGCGGCCCGTACGGTCCCGGCCTGAGGGTCGTACGTCCACAGCTGGTGCACGCCCGCCATGGCGATCCACAGCAGGCCGTCGAACCAGGCCAGGTCCCAGGGGGAGGACAGGTCGATGTCGCGGGCGGGCCCCTCGGCGGGCGAATCCTGCCACCACTGGCGGCCGGTCCCGGCGAGCGTGGTGACCTCGCCGGTCGCGGGGTCGAAGCGGCGCAGCGCGTGGTTCACGGTGTCGGCGACCGCCACCGTGCCGTCGGGCAGCGCGGCGAGCCCCTGCGGCTCGCTGAACCGGGCCCGGTCCGCCGGGCCGTCGGCGAAGCCGCGCTCGCCCGCGCCGATGCGCCGCAGCACGTTCTCACCGTCCGCCGCCAGCTCCACCAGCTGGTGGCGGGTGGTGTCCGAGACCAGGAAGGTGCCGCCGGGCAGCAGCAGCGCCTTGCCGGGGAAGCGCAGCTCGGTGGGGACCGGCTCCGGCGGTACGTAGGGGCCGTCGCCGCGGCGCAGCGTGCCCTTGGCGGCGTGCTCGGTCTCCAGCTGCCCCACCAGGGTCTCGATGGCGTGGGCGTGGCCCTCGCCGGCGTGCTGGGCGACCACATAGCCCTCGGGGTCGATGACGACGAGGGTGGGCCAGGCCCGGACCGCGTACTGCTTCCAGGTGGTCAGCTCCGGGTCGTCCAGGACCGGGTGGTGCACCTCGTAGCGCTCGACGGCGTCGACGACGGCCTGGTGCTCGGCCTCGTGGACGAACTTCGGCGAGTGCACCCCGACGATCACGACGGTGTCGCGGTGCTTCTCCTCCAGCTCGCGCAGCTCGTCCAGGACGTGCAGGCAATTCACACAGCAGAACGTCCAGAAGTCGAGGATGACGATGCGGCCTCGCAGATCCGCGAGGGTGAGGTCTTTTCCGCCGGTGTTGAGCCAGCCGCCGAGGCCGGTCAGCTCGGGGGCGCGGACGCGTGCACGTGGAGCCATATCCCCATCCAACATCAGCTGGGCGGATGGCATTCCCCCGGGCCGGTTCGACCGGCTCGCCCCGGTCCGTCCCGGTCCGGCGTGAAGGGGCCCGCAGACGGCCGCCGCTGACACGCGGCAAGCGGCCGTTCCGGGCCTACGATCGGACTCGAAGCACTGCCCTCGCGCGCGTGGGCAGCGTAACTTGAAGCCACACACCTGCACCCAGCCCGCGTACCAACCGCCCGAGGGGTCCCGTGACCGTCCATCCCAGCCTTCAGACCTCCATCGACGCCTGGACGCATTCCATCGACGCCATATCGGAGTTGGTGAATCCGCTCGCGGAGAGCGAATGGAACCGCGCCACCGAATGCCCGGGATGGTCGGTGCGGGACGTCGTCTCGCACGTGATCGGCCTCGAGTGCGAGATGCTCGGTGATCCGCGCCCGATCCACACGCTGCCGCGCGATCTGTTCCACATGACCGGCGAGCTGTCGCGTTACATGGAAGTGCAGGTCGATGTGCGGCGCTGCCACACGGCGCCGGAGATGACGTCCGAGCTGGAGTACACCGTCATCCGGCGGGCCCGCCAGCTGCGCAACGAGAAGCGGCAGCCGGACACCATGGTGCGCTGGCCCGGCGGCGGCGAGCTGTCCCTCGAAGACGCCCTGATCCGCCGGGCCTTCGACGTGTGGGTGCACGAGCAGGATCTGCGGCGCGCGCTGAACGAGCCCGGCAACCTGGACTCGCCGGGCGCGTACGTCACCCGGGACGTGCTGCTGTCGGCGCTGCCGAAGGTGGTCGCCAAGGACGCGGGCGCGGCGCCCCAGTCGGCGGTGGTCTTCGACGTGAACGGCCCGATGGAGTTCATGCGCACCGTGCGGGTGGACGCGGACGGGCGGGCCACCATCGACGGCAGTGTGTCGCTGGGCCCGTCCGTCACGCTCTCCCTGGACTGGGAGACGTACGTGCGGCTCGCCTGCGGCCGGGTGCGGGCCGACGCGGTCGCCGAAGAGGTGAAGGTCGAGGGGGACCAGCAGCTGGCCGACGCCATCCTGGCCCACTTCGCGATCACCCCGTGACCCCGGCCCCATGATCCCGGCTTCATGATCCCGGCCCCGTGATCCCGTAAGGCGAGCCCTCACGCCGGTACGTGCACCGCCTCGACGCGGCTCGCGACCACGCGCTCGCGCTCCCTGCGGTGCGCGCGGCCGCGCAGCCGCAGGATCTGGGAGACGCCCAGCGCCTGGAGCACGAACACCGACGCGAAGGCGATGCGGAAGTCCTGACCGGTCATGTCCAGCAGTACGCCGACGGCGAGCAAAGTGCTCATCGAGGCCGTGAATCCGCCCATGTTGACGATGCCGGAGGCGGTTCCGGCCCGCTCGGGCGGGTTGGCGGGGCGGGCGAAGTCGAAGCCGATCATCGACGCGGGTCCGCACGCGCCGAGCACCGCGCACATGACGGCCAGCATCCACAGCGGCGCGTGGTCGCCCGGCCAGAACAGCGCGGTGCCCCACACCAGCGCGGTGGCGCCGACCGTGCCGAGGGCCAGCGGGGTGCGGGCGGCATGGTGGCGGGCGATGATCTGCCCGTAGACCAGGCCGATCACGATGTTGGAGACCACCACCACCGTCAGCAGTTCACCGGCGGTCGCCCGGGACAGCCCCTGCGCCTCCACCAGGAACGGCATCCCCCACAGCAGCAGGAAGGCCATGGCGGGGAACTGGGTGGTGAAGTGCGTCCACATGCCCAGCCGGGTGCCGGGCTCGCGCCAGGCGTCCGTGATCTGCCGGCGCACGAAGCTTTTGTCCGTCCGGGTGGCGGGCGGGGGTTCGTGCCCCTCCGGGTGGTCCTTGAGGAAGAGCAGCACCAGGACGAGGATGACCACCCCGGCGACCGCGCTGCCCGCGAAGGTCGGGGTCCAGCCGACGCTGTGCAGGGTCTGGGCGATCACCAGCGTGGAGACCAGGTTGCCCGCCATTCCGATCAGCCCGGCGATCTGGCCCACCAGCGGCACCCGGCGGGCCGGGAACCAGCGGGAGCCGAGCCGCAGCACGCTGATGAACGTCATCGCGTCGCCACAGCCGAGCACCGCCCGGGAGCCCAGCGCCATGGGGTACGAGTGGGACAGCGCGAAGCCGAACTGCCCGATGGTGAACAGCACGATCCCCAGCGCCAGCACCTTGCGGGTGCCGAGCCGGTCCACCATCAGCCCGACCGGTATCTGCATCCCTGCGTAGACCAGCACCTGGAGCACGGAGAAGGTCGACAGCGCCGAGGCGTTGATGTGGAAGCGCTCGGCGGCGTCGATCCCTGCCACGCCCAGGCTGGTGCGGTAGACGATGGCGACGAAGTAGACGGCGACACCGAGGCCCCAGATGGCGACGGCACGCCGCCCGCCGGGCGGGTCCCCGGGCAATCGGGCCGTGGTCATCGCACGTCTCCCCGGGCGAGGGTGTTCACCCAGCTGATGTGGCGCTGGACGAACCCGGTGGCCGAGATCGCGTCCCCGGCGCGCAGGGCGTCCAGGATCTCGGTGTGCTCGGTGATGTTCTTGGCGATCCGGTCGGGCTCGGCGTGCATGGTGGCCACGCCCATCCGCAGCTGCCGGTCGCGCAGCTGGTCGTACAGCTGGGCCAGGATCGTGTTCCCCGCGGCGCGGACGATCTCCGCGTGGAAGCAGCGGTCGGCGGCCGCGAACGCGGCCAGGTCACCGGTCGCCGCGTGCCCCTTCTGCTCCTCCAGCAGCTCCTCCAGCCGCGCCAGCAGCTGCGCCCCGGCCGGCACCACCTTGGCGACCGCGTGCTGCTCGACCAGCAGCCGGGTCTCCACCACGTCCGCGATCTCCTGCGCGGAGACGGGCAGCACCAGCGCGCCCTTCTTGGGGTAGAGCTTCAGCAGCCCCTCGGCCTCCAGCCGCAGCAGGGCCTCGCGGACCGGCGTACGGGAGACCCCGACGGCCTCGGCCAGCTCGCCCTCGCTCAGGAGCGTGCCGCCCTCGTAGCGGCGCTCCAGGACGGCTTGTTTGACGTGGGTGTAGACGCGTTCGGCGGCGGGCGGCGGCTTGATGGCCGTATCGGCGGGACTCATGATGCGCACAGCATAGATACAACAGGTATGCCTGCGTATCCCCCGTCCGCCATGCGGACGGGGGGTACTTCCGTCCTAACCCCAGGTGATCAGACGCTTGGGGCGTTCCAGGATGGCCGCGACGTCCGCGAGCACCTTGGAGCCCAGCTCACCGTCGACCAGCCGGTGGTCGAAGGAGAGCGCGAGGGTCGTCACCTGGCGCGGCTTGACCTCGCCCTTGTGGACCCACGGCTGGAGCTTGACCGCGCCGAAGGCGAGGATCGCCGACTCCCCGGGGTTGAGGATCGGGGTGCCGGTGTCGATGCCGAAGACGCCGACGTTGGTGATGGTCACCGTGCCGCCGGTCATCGCCGCCGGGCTCGTCTTCCCCTCGCGGGCGGTGGACACCAGGTCGCCGAGGGCCTCGGCCAGCTGGGGCAGCGTCTTGGCGTCCGCGTCCTTGATGTTGGGGACGATCAGGCCGCGCGGGGTGGCGGCCGCGATGCCCAGGTTGACGTAGTCCTTGTAGACGATCTCCTGGTTCTCCTCGTCCCAGGAGGCGTTGACGTCCGGGTTGCGCTTGATCGCCACCAGCAGCGCCTTGGCGACCAGGAGCAGCGGGTTCACCCGCAGCCCGGCCAGCTCCGGGTCCTGCTTGAGGTCGGCGACCAGCTTCATGGTGCGGGTGACGTCGACGGTGACGAACTCCGTCACGTGCGGGGCGGAGAAGGCGCTGTCCACCATCGCCTGCGCGGTGGCCTTCCGTACGCCCTTCACGGGCACCCGGCGCTCCCGCGCGCCCGCGACCGGGGCGGCGGGCTCCGGGGCCGCCGCGGGGGCTTCCACGGCCGCGTGGACGTCCTCGCGGGTGATGATCCCGCCCGGGCCGGTCGGGGTGATCGTCGCCAGGTCGATGCCCAGGTCCTTGGCGAGCTTGCGGACCGGGGGCTTGGCCAGCGGACGGGCGGTCCCGGTGTGGCCGTTCAGCTCGGGGCCGGGCTCAGGGCGCACCGGGGCGGCGGGCGCGGGGGCCCGGGGGGCCTCGGCCGCCGGGCGCTGCG
>NZ_RIBZ01000748.1:0-9477 GCF_003721215.1 Streptomyces botrytidirepellens | reverse complement strand
TCACGCCCAAGTAGGCCAGTCGCAGCAGCACGGTCGATCATCATGACGCGCCGGCTACCAGCCACGCGAGAGCACCGACTCGAGCGACGGAGCCGACGACCGCCAGTCCGGATGCATGCCTCCTACCAGGGCGGATGACATTCTCGGCAAGCGCACCCTCACGTCTTCGAAAACAAGGAAAAATGGAAGTTTCCTCAATGAAAGCGCCAGTCGGACCCCTGAATGTCTACATCACGGGACGACTCCAGTAAGCATTCTCTGTCGGTGATGTGCGCTCCAGCCGATGGGCAGCCTCACGACTTCGGGAACGAGCGAGGAGCCTCCCATGGCAGAACAAACTGGGGGAGCTGCGACAAGGTCAGCAAAAGGTCGTCGCGGCGAAACTCCATACCTGCTGCCAGCAGGGTGCGCACGTGTGCGTCCAGTGCGTCCAGGAGGCCGCCCGGCAGTCCGACCGCGACGGGTATCTGCCAGGCGTCCTTCAAGAGTGCATCGAGTTCGTGTTCCGCCACTGGCAGGTGTACGTGGATCGACCACGGTTCGACGTCCTTCATCGGCCCACGAACGGATCGGCCCCGCTTGCCCAGGAGCCGATTGCCTGCGAGCTGGAGCGCGCGCAGCACGGCCATCTCCGAGACGGCCGTGACCAGCACGGCCCGGTCCACCTCAGCCATGCCCTCTCCGCCTTCCTCTGGCCCGGTCATCGTCCCATCCGTGAATCCGCTCGGCGCGTTCTTGCTCTTCGGCCCGCTGGAGCAGTTCCTTCTGCTGCACGCGGCCTGCTGCTGCGACGGCCCGTAGCGCCGGGACCCGGTCGGCGAGGGCGCGGAAGTACTCCAGGAGATCGGCGTGTATGAGGGAGCGGTCCCCCCACCAGGAGTCGTACCAGGCGACGGACGCAGCGATCTTCTGGGCACCTACACCTCGCTCCAGAAGCAGCGGGCCGAGCTGCTCCACGGCCGCGTTGCGCTGCCCCAAAAGCGCGTCGACCATTTTGTCGGGGCTGACGGCGTGCTCGTCCAGCAATTGCTCCGCCAGCTCGGTGTCCGAGCCGACGAGGTGGATGAGGGCACTGTGGCCGATGCAGGGCAGGCCGATGCAGCGTATGGCCAGGCGGAGTCGGTGCGGGCGGGGGAGGCGGGCGAGGTAAGGATCACCATCGTGGGGGAGGGGGGAGGTGTACCAACCGCGGTCAGACATCTCGTGCAGCCTCTGGTGGAACCATGCCTCGAACGTGTCGGGATCATGCTCAGTGAGGTGCGCAAGGACGCAGCCCGCTTGCCACTGGCCGTGCGAGGGCAGGTCATCGATCCGCAGGTGCTCCACAGCGCGGCTCCAGAGGTCCTGCCACTCCTGCGGCAGGGCGGGGCCGTGCGGTGTCCCGACAGCGAAGCTGATCGCTGCGCTGGCAGCGATGACGGGGACGGGGTGGTTCAGCAGCCGGTGCATGACCTCGTCAGCCTCGTGGCAGAACAGCGTCTCCAGCACTGCCGCGTCCTCGGCCCTCATCGAGGAGATCACCAGCTCTCCCGTGGCGTCCACCACGCTGCGTGCGAGGACGGCACCGAGGACTGCAGGCCGGGTGGAGGCATCCTCAAGGGCCGGGCGGAGTACGGAGGGCGGCACCGTGCCGGGGGCTGTGGTGAGCCATTGCGTCAGGGCGGGCCCCAGCAGCAGCACGACATCTGATGCGGTGGCTGCCTGGTACCAGGCAGCCGGGTCGGTCATCAGCTTGCCCATGCGCAGCGCGGCCAGGTGGCCGGTGCTGTAGCCGGCGGCCGCTGCCTGTTCGGCCAGCTCGCCGAACCGTGTCACGCCGGCGCGGGGCCCCAGGGCGATCAGTTTCTCCGCCAGTGCCTCCACCTGGGTGCGCATCTGCTCGATGGCCGTCTTGAAGTCGTCGCTGAAGTCAGCGCTTCTCCGTTCACAGAAGGCCTGAAGATCCGGATCGACGTCGAAAGCAGGAAGGGGCTGGCCGGCTGCTTGGGCCCGGTGCTGCAGCGGGCCGAGTGCGAGGTGGGCGCGCAGCGCCGTACCAGGATTGCGCTGCAGCAGCGGATGGAGGACAGCCAGAATGCGGCTCCCGCCTTCAGCACCACACCGCATCTGCTCGGCAGAGGGAGTCTCGCCCCGGGCGGTGATGCCCTGGCCGAGCCGGACCCAGCCCAGCGCCATGTCGAGCAGACAGACCAAAGCGGGGGGTGGGCAGGGGATCTCGTCCGCAGTTGTGGCCTGGGCGGTCAGCAGCGGCACTACCTGCTCCCACAAGCCGAGCAGCCGGGACAGGTTCGCCGCCGTCTCGACGCCGTGGGCAAAGGTGACCGTATGCGGCGCTCCCGGGTCGGGCCAGTTCCCTGACACCTCGACGCTGAAGATGCCTGCCAGGGCCTCGGCAGCCACTCTCCACTGGTCGACCGAGCCATGATGGCGCTTCGCCCACCTGAGCACGGCTTGCAGCAAGCGGGTGCGGATTTCCAGGGAGGTCCCGAAATCAGGGTCGATCATCCCTGCCAGATCACTGAGGACCCGCAGTGGGTGATCGGCAGTGGAGTGACGGCGCCGTTCGTCCCCCACAGCCAACGACAGCAGACCCGCAACTGCCTCGGGGAGCAGAAACTGGCGTGCGCACTGGATCAGGAGCTGCGTGGCTGCATGGCCGACGGGGGCGACGCTCAGTCCATACAGCTCTTCCGGTTCGCGAGGGGCGGCGAGAACGGCCAGAGCCCTGTTGACGGCGAACTCGGCTGCCGCCTGGTCCAGGCGTGCGTACTGGGCCACCACGGCGAAGACATCGGTGCCCCAGCAGGTCGGGGCCGGCAGCGACTGGATCCATCCCTCCGCCTGCGCGCGCGCCCGCGGTGATGAGGACACTCCAGCTGCAGACATCACGGCAGACGCGAGGTCCAGTTCACGGCCGGGGAAAGCATCGACCAGCGTGTCCCACGGCCGGCGCCCCGGGCTGGTGAAGAACCAGCGTGCCACCAGCGGAGCGCACAGAGCCGGCTGCAGCCGCCAGGCGCCTTGCACCGACTCCACCAGACCATTGTGTGTCAAGCCCTCCATCACGCCTGACAGCTCGGCCGGGGCCATCCCGGTCAACGACGCGAGCGTGTGCAGCGCTTCCGGCGACGCTCCACCCAGCGCGGCCACACAGGCCAGTGCATCCAGCGCCGTGTGCGATGTTGTCACTTTGCGCAGGTAGCGCTCGACGCGCGCGACCTGAGCCTTTCCACTAAAGACGTCCTTGTCCTGCCCGCCGGCCAGCAGTTCGCACAGCGGCACCGCCCAGCCAGGCCGGCCATTCGATTGGTTCAGGATCACGGCGCGGGACCGGTAACCGGTAATGCCGGTCGACTCAACTAGCGCGTTCATGTCTTCCCGTTCCAGGAGACCGACACTGACGGCCCTGGCCCCCGGCAGCTGCTCGAGTACCTCTTCGAGCCGATCTGGCCAGGTGGTTGCCACCACGGAGAACGATAGCCCCGTCTGCCGTCGGGCGTGCCTCAAGGCGCGCACAACATCGGGAAGAGCGTGGGCATCTTTCACGATCACCGCTCTCGGTGGCGTCAGCAGCAGGTCGTCATGAAGATGGGCCAGTGAGGCGGGCTCCACGTAGACCACTCGGTCATGCAGCTGGCCAGCCAAGCGCGTCTTACCCACCCCCGGGACACCGACGAGCACCACATCGTGCCCGGCCTCGACCGCAGCAGACAGAGCCTCAAGCTCGACCGCTCTGCCCACCAGTGGCGGCGGGCACGCCGCCAAAGGCGCCTCCAAAGGTTCATCGACCAGGGCACCCAGCCTGCCTTCGATGCCCAACAGACTCCGCCGCCACGCCGCATCCCGTACGAGCTGGCGAACGAACCAGTCCTGGGCATAGATGTGAGCCGGCGGCAATTCCCGGTCCGTGCACAGCTTGTCCAGCGATTCCCTGATGCGAGCGTTGACCGGACGGGAGCAGGCCACGACGACGAGATCTACGCGCAAGCCCTCCTGCTCCATCCGCCCCAGACCTCGGCGCACATTAGCCACCGGGTCCCCCGTAGTGACCAGTAGACGCCCTCGCGCCTGAGGATCGGCGCCTCCGGGAGGGAAGTAGATGTCGGCATCACGGCCGAAATCATGGCCCTCCTCGACGGCCGACAGACCCGGATACTGGGACTGAAGCAGCGCACAGGCACACCGCTCGAACTCCGCCGGATGAACAGATTCGTTGAGCGCCTGGCGTACACGGGCCGGAAAATTCACAGCGCCATATACTACGCACATCACATTACCTTCGGACATCGGAGGCAGAACCGGATTCCCGGCCCGTCAGGGCACAGGAGCCGCCAGCCAACAAGCACGGACAGTAGCCGCTCTACCGGAGCACCGTGCAACAAAAGGCTTCCGTACCCAGGCCCCAGTCGACACTTGGGCAGAGAGGCCTCACCACGAAAGGCTCCGAAGAGACGGCACCCGCCTACGGCATGCCGCACCGGTGACCAAGCCAGACACACTCCCAGCGGCGCCAGCCGCCCCACCCAGAACCACTGAGAAGCCGTTGTCTTTCCGAGCGTGACTGCTGCGTTTCTGCTGGTCAGGCATAGTCCGTTTCTCGTGCGGCAGTGATGGCGTGTCGTGTTGTCTCCTCGGTGGAGGTGCCGTGTGCCGTCGGTGATGGGGTTGCTGGAGGAACGCGAGCGTGCTGCCCAGCAGCGGGTGGAGGTTCTTCAAGCCGAGTTGCGGGAAGCGGAGGCCGCGTTGGAGCGGTTCGTGATCGCTCGTGAGACGGTCGGGCAGGTCCTGGCGGAGCCGAGCGGCCGCGGGGATGCACCGGTGACCGTGTCTGATGGGCGAGAGCGGCCGGTCGTGGGTGCGGTGCCCGGCTCGGTGGTGCCGGTGTGGAGGGAAGGACTCGACGTCGGCGTACTGGCGCCGGACTATCGGCGGATCATGGCCATCGTGGCCGACCAGGGCGGGGAGGCGGTGGACTGTCGGCAGCTCGCTGCGGCACTCGGTCTGGCGGTAGTCCCGGCGAAAGTCGAGGGGTGCGGTCGAAGGTCAAGCGCCTGGCCGCGCGGGGCTGGCTGGCCGAGACGGTGCCGGGCAGGTCAGTGAGGCTGCCGGGCCAGGCGGCGGCTCATGACCATGCTCATCGACCACCAGATCATCGCCTCCGCGCTGTCGGTGCGGCTCTCGTAGTCGCGGGCCAGGCGGCGCACGCGGCACGGAAACTCCCCGCGACGCACCAGGTCGCAGCCCTTCGCCCGAGAGAACCCAAAGCCCTGGAGGGTCTTCCGCGCTCCCCGTTCCGCCCCAGGTGTGCGGATGCGTGCGGGGCTGTACTGGGTGCCCCCTGCAACTCGTTGAGCTTGTCTGTGCATTCAACTTTGTCTGTCGGTTTTGAGGCGGCGCTGGCGTGCGCCGTGGCAGCTCATCCGCCGCCCGGTGTGGCAACCCACCGCTGAAGCAGGTCCCTCAGGCGGTCAGTGCGGGAGTAGTCGTACCGCGCGATCTGGCCCCCAGCATGTCGATACGAGCTGCTGGACCCCTTCCGAGTGGCGTCTTACGGAAAGCCGCGTACGTCGTCCGACGCTGGGAGCTCTGGTGCCGTTGGCGACTCTTCCTGAAACGTTGCGCTCCGAGTGAATTAATATCTGTGCCCGGGAGATCAGATTTTGACGGACCGCGCAGTGGGAGTTTTTGTCGCGAACAGTAGAGTGGAATCATTCAACGCACACGGGCCGTTCCGGCGTGCTACTGTCGATCCAAGTTGCAGTTGTGGTTCCCGAAACTTCAAGTGCCCCCACCAGGCCTCTGCCGGCCAGGAGCACCTTTGTATTTCCGGTCATTTCCGGGCGGGGTAATCATCGCGGCGACACGGCGTCCGCGCAGTGCGGATGCCGATGCACTGCCCCAAAGGAGATATGACATGGCTGCTGGTACCGTGAAGTGGTTCAACGCGGAAAAGGGTTTCGGCTTCATCGAGCAGGACGGTGGCGGTGCCGACGTGTTCGCCCACTACTCGAACATTGCGGCGCAGGGCTTCCGTGAGCTGCTCGAAGGCCAGAAGGTGAACTTCGACATCGCGCAGGGCCAGAAGGGCCTGACGGCCGAGAACATCGTTCCGGCCTGACGCTCACGCACCATCTGTAGCTGGGGCCCGCATCCTTCGGGGTGCGGGCCCCAGCTGCACGTATCTCCCGCAGCGGTTTCACCCGCGGGACGACTCTGAGGAATCCGCAGTCTTACCATACGCGGCTCCTCCTTCAGGGATGCAGGCGCATCCTGACGAGCTGCACCGCAGCCGACGCCCGGATCTCAAGATTTCCATCGCGTCACTCATTTGAGCACCTGCGCCACGGAGATCTTCCGCCGGCCAGATCTGCTTTCTTTTGCCGCTGGTCCATACTTGTAATTCTCCATGCCGCTCATCGCTGCGGGAATTCCTTGATATGTGCCACATCGAGGAAGGTTCCGCATGAACCACACATACACGAACGACCGCCCCGCCCGCGCCCGTAATGGCAATGCCGACGCCGGAAAGGGCGGCAGCCGCAGGGCCTCGCAGGCACCGCGCTGTTCCGGCGGGCCTGCCCGTTCCGGTGGTTACGGCCGCCGGCCCGCCGCAGTGCAAGGTGAGTTCGCGCCGCCCAGGACGATCACCCCCGCGCTGCCCGCCGTTGAAGGCTTCGCCGACCTCGACCTGCCCGAGCACCTGCTGACCGAACTCGGCAGACAGGGTGTGACCGCACCGTTCCCGATCCAGGGAGCGACGCTGCCGAACTCCTTGGCGGGCCGTGACGTCCTGGGCCGCGGCCGCACCGGTTCCGGCAAGACCCTGGCCTTCGGCCTCGCCCTGCTCGCCCGCACCGCTGGACAGCGTGCTGAGCCCCGCCAGCCGCTGGGGCTGATCCTCGTACCCACGCGTGAGCTGGCACAGCAGGTGACCGACGCGCTGACCCCGTACGCCCGCTCCGTGCGGCTGCGGCTGGCCACCGTGGTCGGCGGCATGTCGATCGGCAGGCAGGCCAGCGCGCTGCGCGGCGGAGCCGAGGTCGTCGTCGCGACGCCGGGGCGGCTCAAGGACCTCATCGACCGCGGCGAATGCCGGCTGAACCACGTGGGCATCACCGTGCTGGACGAGGCGGACCAGATGGCCGACATGGGCTTCATGCCCCAGGTCACCGCGCTGCTCGACCAGGTGCGCCCGGAGGGGCAGCGAATGCTGTTCTCCGCCACCCTGGACCGTAACGTCGATCTGCTGGTGCGCCGGTACCTGACCGACCCCGTCGTGCATTCGGTCGACCCGTCGGCCGGTGCGGTCACGACGATGGAGCACCACGTCCTGCACGTCCACGGTGCCGACAAGCACGCCGCCACGACCGAGATCGCCGCCCGCGACGGACGCGTGATCATGTTCCTGGACACCAAGCACGCCGTCGACCGGCTGACCCAGGACCTGCTCAACAGCGGGGTACGCGCCGCCGCGCTGCACGGCGGCAAGTCGCAGCCGCAACGCACCTGCACGCTGGCGCAGTTCAAGAGGGGGCACGTCACTGTGCTGGTGGCGACCAATGTCGCGGCGCGCGGCATCCACGTCGACAACCTCGACCTGGTCGTCAACGTCGATCCGCCGACCGACCACAAGGACTACCTCCACCGGGGCGGCCGTACCGCCCGCGCCGGCGAGTCCGGCAGCGTCGTCACCCTCGTGACACCGAACCAGCGCCGAGGCATGGTCCGCCTCATGTCGGACGCCGGGATCCGGCCGCAGACCACGCAGATCCGCTTGGGCGACGAGGCCCTGCGCCGGATCACCGGCGCCCAGGCCCCGTCCGGCATCCCGGTCGTCATCACCGCACCGGCGGCCGAACACCCCAAGCGCAGCGCCTCCTCGCGCGGCCGGCGCCGCCCCGCTTCGGCGAGCCGGCGCGCCCCCGTACGCCAGTCCGGCTTCAGCGCGGTGGCCTAGAACTTTCGTGATCAGGAAGCTGACTCATCTCTGCAGGAGGTACCCTTTGACGCTGGTTCAGACACAGCCCCGCCCGGCGGGCGCCAACCCCGTGCGCAGGACGGTGGTCGAGGTCATGGACGCGGCCGGGCCGCAGGTCTGTGACGACATGAGCGTCGAGGTGGCGCTGGCCGTCATGGCCGCCGCCCGCACGGGCCGACTGGTCGTCTGCGACCTGGACGGCCAGTGCACCGGCCTGGTCACCCGGACCGAACTCGCCGCCATCCGTGACAGCTCCGACTACACGGACCGTGTCCGCCTGCGCGACATCCTCGGCGACCACGGCTCGTTCACCTCACCCGTGACCACGATGGCCGAAGCCGAGCACGCGATGCGCACCCGTCGGCTCGGTGTCCTGCCGGTGGTCGACGAGCAAGGCAGCGCCCTGGGCATCCTCGTCCTCTCCCGCTGAACCGCCTCACCCCTGGTCGGACCGTTCTCCCCTTCTCCCTGTGAGGCAACATGCGCTGCGTCATCGCCCGCTTCCCCTTCGAGCTCACCAAGAGCGGCGTGCTGGAATCGATGAAGGGCATCAAGCCCGAACCGGTCACCGGCGAATCGGTGATCATCGGCCGCCGCCACTACCCCGTCAAGCAGGTCGGCCAGGTCATCACCCGCCAGGACCGCCGTGACTTCAGCGCCGCCGAAGTCCTCCGGGCCATGGCTCAGCTCGGCTTCACCTGCCGCGCCGTTCCCAATCCAGCGCCCCTGAGCATTGTCAGCCCGATGCAGCACGCCTCCGCGATGCTCGGCACCCCCGTCACGGTCTGACCGGGTAGACAGACACGAGCCGACACCTGGCCAGCAGTGTGGGTCCGACCGGTACGCCGGTCGGACCCACACTGCGTGCAGCCGGTTCCCGTCGCCGTTGCTCAGTGGTCGGAATAGCTGAAGTCGCCCACGGTCCAGGCGCTGACGTCCTCAATCGCGACACGGTACATTCCGCCCGTCTCCGGGATCCCCACCGTGCCCTGCAGGATCCGGGCGACATGGAAGTGCAGATGCGTGGGTGGCCCGTCCTCCTTCACGGGGGCGTCGAAGACGGCGGCGAACTCGCCCAAGCGGTCCGAATCCGTCAGCACCTCCGACACCCTCTGCCTCCACACTGCTTCGGAAGCCAGCCGACCGGTGATGACAGCACCGCCGGTGACCACGGTCAGGGACATCTGATTGCTCCGCCCGGACTCCACCAAGGCGGCGACGTGAACCAGGAGCTCGTCAGGCTTTGACATGAGGCAGATTGTATTCACCGGCCATCCGGATGCTCGAGCGGTGGCGCTACCGGGCAAGAAGGGCACTCTGCGGGTGCCGATAAATCATCCACGCAGCTCAGACTGCGTGCTGGTACTCGTGGAGCGCTCCGCCGAGTCGGTCTCGTCGGTCGATTTTCAGGTGGGTGAGCTGGGCTTGTTTGGCGATGGGTGCGGGTAGCGGGCGGCATGGGGCGGCTTGCTCGAGTGCCCTGTGCGGGCGGTGTTCGT
>NZ_RIBZ01000746.1:0-9355 GCF_003721215.1 Streptomyces botrytidirepellens | reverse complement strand
GGCGGCTACGGCCAGCCCGCGGGTGCGCCGCCCATGCCCAGCGCCCCTCCCGGCGCCCGCCCCGGGGCCCGGAGCGGAGGCGCGGGCGTCGGCCCGCAGCCGCAGGCACAGACCCGGCGCTGGATTGAGATCAATGGCACTCGCCACCAGATCTCCCGGCCCACCCTGGTTCTGGGCCGCAGCACCGACGCTGACGTGCGCATTGACGATCCCGGTGTCTCCCGCAGGCACTGCGAAATCCGGGTCGGAACACCGCCGACCATCCAGGATCTGGGGTCGACGAACGGCATCGTGGTGGACGGACAGCACACCACCCGCGCTACGCTCCGCGACGGCTCACGGATCGTCGTGGGCAGCACCACCATCGTTTACCGGCAAGCCGAAGGGTGAAGCGGGGGCAATGTCAGAGCTGACCCTCACGGTCATGCGGTTGGGTTTCCTCGCCGTACTGTGGCTGTTCGTCATCGTGGCCGTTCAGGTCATCCGTAGCGACCTGTTCGGGACTCGCGTGACCCAGCGCGGTTCGGCGCGCCGTGGCGCCCCCGACCGGCCGCAGCAGCAACAGCGGCAGCAACAGCAGGCCGCACCGCCCCAGCAGCGCCAGCAGCCCTCGGGCCGCGGCCGCCGTGGGGCCCCCACCAAGCTGGTGGTGTCCGAGGGCACGCTGACCGGCACCACGGTCGCGCTCCAGGGGCAGACCATCACTCTCGGTCGTGCGCACGATTCAACAATCGTGCTGGACGACGACTACGCCTCCAGCCGGCATGCCAGGATCTACCCGGACCGTGACGGCCAGTGGATCGTCGAGGACCTCGGCTCCACCAACGGCACCTATCTCGAGCGGAACCGACTCACCACACCGACACCGATTCCGCTGGGTGCACCGATCCGCATCGGCAAGACCGTCATCGAGCTGCGGAAGTAGTAGGACCATGACGACCGGAGGGTGGGCAGCGTGGTTGGCAAGGGGCTGTACCCGGAGCCGACGGGCGAGGTGCGCATGAGTCTGTCACTGCGTTTCGCCGCCGGGTCCCACAAGGGCATGATCCGGGAGGGCAACGAGGACTCCGGCTACGCCGGTCCCCGGCTGCTCGCCATCGCCGACGGCATGGGTGGCCAGGCCGCCGGCGAGGTCGCCAGCTCCGAGGTGATCTCCACCCTGGTCCAGCTCGACGACGACGTCCCCGGGTCGGACATCCTGACCTCCCTGGGCAGCGCCGTGCAGCGGGCCAACGACCAGCTGCGCGTCATGGTCGAGGAGGACCCCCAGCTGGAGGGCATGGGCACCACGCTCACGGCCCTGCTGTGGACCGGCCAGCGGCTCGGCCTCGTGCACGTCGGGGACTCGCGCGCGTATCTGCTGCGCGACGGCGTGCTCACCCAGATCACCCAGGACCACACCTGGGTGCAGCGGCTCGTCGACGAGGGCCGCATCACCGAGGAGGAGGCGGGCACCCACCCGCAGCGCTCCCTGCTGATGCGCGCGCTCGGCAGCGGCGACCACGTCGAGCCCGACCTGTCCATCCGTGAGGTCCGGGCCGGCGACCGCTATCTGATCTGCTCCGACGGCCTGTCCGGCGTCGTGAGCCACCAGACCCTCGAGGACACCCTCGCCAGCTACCAGGGACCGCACGAGACCGTGCAGGAGCTGATCCAGCTCGCGCTGCGCGGCGGCGGCCCCGACAACATCACCTGCATCGTCGCCGACGTCCTCGACGTGGACGGCGGCGACACCCTGGCCGGCCAGCTCAACGACACCCCGGTGATCGTGGGCGCGGTGGCCGAGAACCAGGTCCCCCTCGGGGACGGCGGCGCCGGCAACACCCCGGCGGGCCGCGCCGCCGAGCTGGGCCGGAACCGTCCCGTACCGCAGCAGAGCGACGCACCGGGCGGCTTCGGGCCGCCCGGCAGCGGCGACCCGGGCCTCGGCGGACCGCCCGCCGAGGGCAGCTACGGGGCCTACGCGGACGGCGACTACACCAAGAAGAGCGGCCGTAAGACCTGGGTCAAGCGGTCGCTGTTCATCGCACTGGGCCTCGCCGTGATCGGCGGCGGTCTCTACAGCGGCTATCAGTGGACGCAGACGCAGTACTACGTGGGCTCCAACGGAGACCATGTCGCGATCTACCGGGGCATCAGCCAGGACCTCGCGTGGATCAAGCTCAACAAGGTCCATGAGGACCACCGCGAGATCGAACTCAAGTACCTCCCGACCGACCAGCGCAGCCGCGTGGAGGACACCATCGCGGTCAGCGGGCTCGGCCAGGCCGAGGACAAGACGAAGGATCTCGCCACTCTCGCCAGCGCCTGTAGAAAGGCTGACGCACAGCGCAAGGCCGAGGAGAGCCAGAAGGACCTCACCGGCGGCAAGGGGCAGGCCGGCGGCGGATCCGGAGGCAAGACAGGTAGCAGCGGCAGCACGCCGCAGCAGAGTCAGAGCGCGACGGGGTTGCGCGCTGCCAAGGCCACACCGACGCCGACGAACTCGGCGTCGCCCTCTCCCACTCCGAAGCCGGGGCCCACCCTGTCGGAGCAGGAGAAGGAGCTGGTCCCGCAGTGCAGCAGCACCCAGCCGTGAAGCCGTTAGGGGCCGCCCACCCATGAGCAGTAGTACGACCAACACGACCACGATCAGTACGGCCGGGCCACCGAGCCGCCGCAACACCGAGCTGGCCATGCTGGTGTTCGCGGTGATCATCCCGGTCTTCGCGTACGCCAACGCGGGCCTGGCGCTCAGCGACGAGCTGCCCTCGGGCATGCTCAGCTACGGCATCGGACTCGGCCTGCTCGCGGGCGTCGGCCATCTCGTGGTGCGCAAGTTCACCCCGTACGCCGATCCGCTGCTGCTGCCGATCGCCACGCTCCTCAACGGCCTCGGTCTCGTGATCATCTGGCGGCTGGACCAGTCGAGGCGACTGGCCGTGCGGGCGGAGGACATCGGTCAGACCTTCGCCCCCTCGGCGCCCAACCAGCTGATGTACTCGGCGATGGGCGTGGCCCTGTTCGTGGCCGTACTGATCCTCCTCAAGGATCACCGGATCCTTCAGCGGTACACCTACATCTCCATGATCGGTGCGCTGATCCTGCTGATCCTGCCGATGTTCTTCCCGGCCCGGTTCGGCGCACGCATCTGGATCACCGTCGGCTCCTTCTCCATCCAGCCCGGCGAGTTCGCCAAGATCATCATCGCGGTCTTCTTCTCCGGCTACCTCATGGTGAAGCGCGACGCGCTCGCGCTGGCCAGCCGCCGTTTCATGGGGCTGTACCTGCCGCGCGGCCGTGACCTCGGTCCGATCCTGATCGTCTGGGCCATGAGCATCCTGATCCTGGTCTTCGAGACCGACCTCGGAAGCTCGCTGCTGTTCTTCGGCCTGTTCGTCGTCATGCTGTACGTGGCGACCGAGCGCACCAGCTGGATCGTCTTCGGCCTGCTGATGTCCGCGGTCGGCGCGGTCGGCGTCGCGTCGTTCGAGTCGCACGTCAAGGTCCGTGTGATGGCGTGGCTGCACCCGTTCGCCGTCTACGACACCCCCCGGCCCAGCTGGGCCACCACCGACCAGATCGCCCTCTCCCTGATGGCCTTCGGCTCCGGCGGCGTCTCCGGCACCGGCTGGGGCCAGGGCGCCTCCGACCTGATCGGCTTCGCGGCCAACTCCGACTTCATCCTCGCCACCGTCGGCGAGGAGCTGGGACTGGCCGGCACCATGGCGTTCCTCCTGCTGTACGGCCTGATCGTGGAGCGCGGCATGCGCACCGCCCTGGCCGCCCGGGACCCGTTCGGCAAGCTGCTGGCGGCGGGCCTGTCCGCCGCGTTCGGCATCCAGGTCTTCGTCGTCGCGGGCGGTGTGATGGGCCTCATCCCGCTGACCGGTATGACGATGCCGTTCGTGGCGTACGGCGGTTCGTCGGTGCTCGCCAACTGGGCGCTGGTCGCGCTCCTCATCAAGATCAGCGACACCGCCCGGCGGCCGGCGCCCGCCCCTGCCCCGTCCACTGACGCCGAGATGACTCAGGTGGTCCGACCGTGAACAAGCCCCTGCGCCGAATCGCGATCTTCTGCGGCCTCCTGGTCCTCGCCCTGCTGGTGCGGGACAACTGGATCCAGTACGTCCAGGCGGACGGCCTCAAGACCCACAAGCAGAACCGCCGCGTCGCGATCGCCCAGTACAGCCAGCCGCGCGGCAACATCATCGTCGACGGCCGCCCGATCACCGGGTCCAAGGAGACCGACGGGGTCGACTTCAAGTACAAGCGCACCTACAAGAACGGTCCGATGTGGGCCCCGGTCACGGGTTACGCCTCCCAGGCGTACGGCTCCACCCAGATCGAGAACCTCGAGGACGGCATCCTCACCGGCAACGACGACCGGCTGTTCTTCAACCGGACGGTCGACATGTTCACCGGCAAGAAGCCGAAGGGCGGTGACGTCATCACCACCCTGAACGCCAAGGCCCAGGAGGCCGCTTACAAGGGCCTCGGCAAGAACAAGGGCGCCGTCGCCGCGCTCGACCCGCGCACCGGCAAGGTCCTCGCCCTCGTCTCCACCCCGAGCTACGACCCGTCGAAGTTCGCGGGCAGCTCGAAGAGCGACGAGGATGCCTGGAAGGCGATGCAGGGTGAGGTCGACGAGGACAACCCGACGCTGAACCGCGCGCTGCGGCAGACCTACCCGCCCGGCTCCACGTTCAAGGTCGTCACCGCCGCGGCGGCGCTGGAGAACGGCAAGTACACGGACATCGACGGCGCGACCAACTCGCCGCTGCCGTGGCGGCTGCCGCTGTCCACCCAGCCCCTGCGCAACGAGGGCAACATCCCCTGCGAGAACGCCACCCTGCGGCAGGCCCTGCGCTACTCCTGCAACACCGTCTTCGGCAAGCTCGGTGACGACCTGGGCAAGGACAAGATGCTGGAGGAGGCGAAGAAGTTCGGCTTCAACGACGAGGTCTTCATGCCCGTCCGCGCCGCCGAGAGCGTCTACCCCGAGAAGATGGACCGGCCGGGCAACGCCCTGTCGTCGATCGGCCAGTTCGACACCCGCGCCACCCCGCTCCAGATGGCCATGGTCGCCGCCGGGATCGCCAACGACGGCAAGCTGATGAAGCCGTACATGATCGACTCGCTGCGCGCCCCCAACCTGAACACGGTCGACCAGACCAGCCCGGAGCAGATGAGCCAGCCGCTCAGCTCGGAGAACGCGGGCAAGCTCCAGGACATGATGGAGACCGTGGTCAAGGAGGGCACCGGCACCAACGCCCAGATCCCGGGCGCCACGGTCGGCGGCAAGACCGGTACCGCGCAGCACGGTGTCGACAACAGCGAGAACCCGTACGCGTGGTTCATCTCGTACGCCAAGACCGACGAGGGTTCCCCGGTCGCGGTCGCCGTCGTGGTGGAGAGTTCCGACACCCTCCGCGACGACATCGCGGGCGGCAAGCTGGCGGCGCCGATCGCCAAGGATGTGATGAAGGCGGTACTCGACAGCGAGCGCGACAAGTGACGCCGGTCACGCCCTGATACCAATCCCGCACGTCGTCGTACCGGTCCGGTATCAAGAATCGGCCGAGGCCGGGTCCCGTAAGGCGTGCCGGGTACCGTATGCGCGAGCAGCACTTCGCCGGCCCCCCACACAGGGTGCGGCCGGGAATGACGGAAGAGGGCTGGAGTAGCTATGGAAGAGCCGCGTCGCCTCGGCGGCCGGTACGAGCTGGGCTCGGTGCTCGGCCGCGGTGGCATGGCGGAGGTCTACCTCGCGCACGACACCCGCCTCGGCCGTACTGTCGCCGTGAAGACGCTCCGGGTGGACCTCGCCCGCGACCCGTCCTTCCAGGCCCGGTTCCGCCGAGAGGCCCAGTCGGCAGCCTCGCTCAACCACCCCGCGATCGTTGCGGTCTACGACACCGGCGAGGACTACGTCGACGGTGTCTCGATCCCGTACATCGTGATGGAGTACGTCGACGGCTCCACTCTGCGTGAGCTTCTTCACTCCGGGAGAAAGCTGCTCCCCGAGCGCTCGATGGAGATGACGGTCGGGATCCTCCAGGCCCTGGAGTACTCGCACCGGAACAACATCGTCCACCGGGACATCAAGCCGGCGAACGTGATGCTCACACGCAGCGGCCAGGTCAAGGTGATGGACTTCGGCATCGCCCGGGCCATGGGCGACGCCGGTATGACCATGACGCAGACGGCGGCCGTCATCGGCACCGCGCAGTACCTCTCCCCCGAGCAGGCCAAGGGCGAGACCGTCGACGCGCGCAGCGACCTGTACTCCACCGGCTGTCTGCTGTACGAGCTGCTGACGGTGCGACCGCCGTTCGTCGGGGACTCCCCGGTGGCCGTGGCCTACCAGCACGTGCGGGAAGAGCCGCAGCCGCCGAGCACGTACGACCCCGAGATCACCCCGGAGATGGACGCGATCGTCCTGCGGGCCCTGGTCAAGGACCCCGACTACCGCTACCAGTCGGCCGACGAGATGCGCGCCGACATCGAGGCGGCGCTCGAGGGCCAGCCGGTCGCCGCGACCGCCGCGCTGGGCGCGGTCGGCTACGGCTCGGACGACCAGCCCACGACGATGCTGCGGCCGCAGGACTCCGGCCCGGCGACCTCGATGCTGCCCCCGATGCGGGACGACGACGGCGGCTTCGGCTACGACGAGCGGTCGGAGCGCCGCCGGGGCGGGCCGGAGAAGAAGAGCAACCTCTCGACGATCCTGTTGGTCGTGGCAGGCATCCTGGTGCTGGTCGGCGCGATCTTCATCGGGAAGTCGATCTTCACCGGCGGCAAGAACGACGATATGGTCCCGGTGCCGTCGCTGGCCGGAAAGTCGCTCAAGGAGGCCGTCGCCCAGGGGAAGAACGGCGACTTCGAGGTCAAGCAGGTCGGCTCCAAGTTCTGCGAGCAGGCGAAGAACACCGTCTGTGAGCAGAACCCGGAGAGCGGCGAGATCAAGCGGTACGGCACGGTCGAGCTGACCATGTCGAAGGGCAAGAAGCCGGCGGAGAAGATCGAGGTCCCCGACGTCCTCAACGTCCCGTTCGCGTCGGCGAAGAAGTCCCTCGAGGCCAAGGGCTTCACGGTCGAGAAGGAGACCGAGGAGTCCGACCAGACCCCGGGCAAGGTCACCCGCCAGAGCCTGGACGCCGGCAAGAAGGTCGCGCGGGGCACCTCGATCACCCTGACCGTCGCCACGCCGCAGCAGCAGGTCCCCGTCCCCGACGTGACGACCAAGCAGCAGGCGGAGGCCGAGGCCACCCTCAAGGCGCAGGGCTTCAAGGTCGAGTCGACGGAGCAGGACAGCGCCGACGCCCAGGCCGGCACGGTCATCAACCAGGACCCGGCCGGCGGCGGTACGGCCGCGCCCGGATCCACCATCAACCTGACCATCGCCAAGGCCCCGGAGCAGCAGGAGCAGGTCCCGGTGCCCAACCTGGGCGGCCAGAAGCTCAAGGACGCCAAGAAGGCGCTCCAGGACCTCGGGCTCAACGTGGGCAACATCCAGGGTGATCAGGACGACAACGCGACCGTGGTCGCCAGCAACCCCGGCGCCGGCACCCAGGTGCCCAAGGGCCAGTCGGTGAACCTGGTCACGGTCAAGGGCAACGGCGGCGGCGGAGGCGACGACGACGGAGGCTTCTTCGGCGGCCTCGGCTAGCGCGCCGTCCGCCCTCTCCGGCGCCGGGGGCTTCCCCGTGGTGCGGAGGGCGTTTCCGTCAGCGCAGCTCCTTGGGGAGCGTGCGGTCCGCGTCGACCTTCTCGGTACGCTCCAGCTCTCCCCAGACGATGTAGCGGTGCCGCGAGGTGTAGACCGGGGTGCAGGTCGAGAGGGTGATGTAGCGGCCCGCCTTCTTCTTGCCCGACTCCTTCGGGACCGCCTTCAGCACGTCCACGTTGAACTTCGAGGTCTCGGGCAGCGTCGCGTAGACCTTGTAGACGTACCAGGTGTCCCGGGTCTCGAAGACCACCGCGTCACCGTCGTTGATCTTGTCGATGCCGTGGAACTTGGCACCGTGCCCGTCCCGGTGGGCGGCCAGCGAGAAGTTGCCGGACTTCGCCCAGGGCATCGCAGACTTGATCGGCTCCGTGTAGTACCCGGCGACGCCGTCGTTGAGGACCTTGGCCGAGGTGCCCTTCTTGACCAGCACCTCGCCGTCGCCCATGGCCGGTACGTGGAGGAAGCCGATGCCGTCCTTGGTGTCGAGCCTGCCCGGCCCCTGATCGGCCCAGTGCTTGCGCACCTGGTCGCCCTGCTTCTTCGCCTCGCGGTCGGCGAGGACGTTCGTCCACCACAGCGAGTAGGCCACGAAGAGGGCCAGGATCAGCCCCGCGGTGATCAGCAGCTCGCCCAGCACCCCGATGGCCGCCGCGATCCGTCCGCGGCCGGAGCGGCGGGTCGGCGTGGCGGGCGGGGCGGGGTCCCGGCCCTGCCGCTGGTCGTGGTCGGTCCGTGCCACCGCGTCGTACCCCTTTTCTGGATCTTCCCGGTCCTACTCGACCAGTGCGTCCGGCTTCCCCTCGCTGCGCGGCCGCTCGTCGACCATCTTGCCCCAGACGATCATCCGATACGTGCTGGTGAACTCGGGTGTGCAGGTCGTCAGCGTGAGGTAGCGGCCCGGCTTGGTGAAGCCGGAGCCGGGCGGCACCGGGCCGATGACGCCCGTGTTCGAGGGGGACGTCTGCGGCAGGATGCTGGTCATGTCGTAGGTGTAGAACCGGCTCTGCGTCTCGACGACGATCTTGTCGCCGGGCTTGAGGCGGTTGATGTAGCGGAACGGCTCGCCATGGGTGTTGCGGTGCCCGGCGAGCGCGAAGTTGCCCTTCTTGTCCCACGGCATCGCGGTCTTCAGCTTGCCCTTGGCGTAGTGGCCGACCATCCCGCGGTCGAGGACCTTGTGCTTGTCGATCCCCTCGGCGATCGGGGCCTTCACGTCCAGCTCGGGGATGTAGATGATCGCGAACCCCTGACCGGGGGAGAAGACGCCCGGATCGCGGTCCGCGCCCTTGGTGTCCCACTTCTTCTGGAGATCTCCCGCAGCGCCGTTCGCCTGCTGGTGCGCCAGGATGTTCGTCCACCACAGCTGGTACGTCACGAAGAGCAGCATCACCACACCGAGGGTGATGAACACCTCGCCGACCACCCGGCTCGCCACCACGCCCGGGCTGTCCTTGCGCGCCCGGGCGGCGCGCTTGGCCTCCATACGGGTGCGGGGTCGCGCCTCCCCGTCCGACGGGCCCGTTCCCGGGGCGCCTGTGGCCCCTCTGACGGCCGAACCGCCGCGCGCCCGGGCACCGTGCCGTCCGCCGCGCTTCGCGGCCTCCTGAGCCGCCTTGCGGCGGGCCGCACGGCCACCGGTGGGCG
>NZ_RIBZ01000744.1:0-9338 GCF_003721215.1 Streptomyces botrytidirepellens | reverse complement strand
TCCTCGGCGCCGCGCGCGGAGAGCCGCCGGGCGAGCGTACGGGTGCGGCGCTCGGCGCCCGCGTGCACGCCGCGCGCCTGCTCGCGGCGCTCGGCGGCGTCGGCGATGCGCTGGAGCAGGTCCAGCGAACCGGCCGTGAAGTCGCGCTCGGCGGTCAGCTCGGCGCGGCGGCCGAGCTTGTGCGCGAAGCCGTGGACGAGGTCGGCGAGCCCGTCCGTGTCGCGGGTGTCGGTGACGGCGCGCAGCAGCAGATCGGTGAAGTCGGAGTCGTTCTTGACGGCGAAGAGCCCGGCCGCCTCGCCTTCGTCCGCGTTCATCTCGCGCTGGTAGCGGAAGAGTTCGGGGTCGAGGCCGAGTTCGCCGAGGTGTTCGTTCCAGCGCTCGTGGATCTCCACCCAGGAGACGTCCAGGTGCGGATACGCCTTGTCCGCCTCGGTGAGGGCGTCCCGGAACCCCTTCATGGTGCGGCGGCGGCCGCGGGCGGTGGAGGCGTCTTCCGCGGAGGGGCGGACGGAGGCGGCCTCGGCGACCGGCAGCGAGTCGAGGCTGAGCCCGGGGCCGGGGCGGAACGAATACCACGCCTCGGCGAACTTCCGCGGGTCGTTGGAGACCTGGCGGCCGCGCCACTCGCTGACCTTGCCGACCACGATCGATTCGCCGGTGACCGTGTGCTGCCACTCCAGGGCCACATGCCCGCAGTCGTCGGCGAGCAGGAACTTGCGCAGCACGCCGGAGCTGGCGCCGCCGAGCGTGTTCCGGTGGCCGGGCAGCATGACCGAGAAGATCAGCTTGAGGAGGACGGACTTGCCGCCGCCGTTCTCCAGGAAGAGCACCCCGGCGGGGGCGGGGCGGCGCGGCGGGCCGACCGGCTCGTCCTCGAAGAACTCCGCCTGGGTCGGCGCGGGGCTGGGCACCGGATCGCCGACTCCGCGCAGGTCCAGCACGGTGTCGGCATAGCGCGCACCGGCCGGCCCGATGGAGTAGAGGCGGATCCGGGACAGCTCGTACATGGCGGCGGACTCTCGTTGTCGGAGGTGGGTCGAAGGCTGGTCGAGGGTGACGGGGCGGCGTCAGGAGTGGAACGGCAGACCGGCGTCGGCGACGAGGTCGAGGGCGTCGCCCTCCTCCGGCGGCAGCAGGGTCGCGCTGCCGTCGCCGACGGGCACGACGCCGAGCGCCAGCAGCTCGGACATGGCGGCACCGGCCGCCATGTCGCGCACCTGGAGCTGGTAGCGGGCGGTGGTGCGGTACGTGCCGCCGGACTCGTCCCCGGTGCGCTGGAGGAACCCGGAGTCGACGAGGAACGCGACGGCCTTGCCGATGATGCCGGTCGTCGAACCGGCCAGCCGGCGCGCGTCCTTGGTCGCGCCGGTGGCGCTGCGCCGCGCGTACACCCGCCAGGCGGCCTCCAGGCCGGGCGCGTCGGTGGCCGGGTCGGTGTTCTCGCCCTGCTCCTCGGCCTGCTCCTCCAAGCGGGCGCAGGCTTGCCGTACGAAGGCGTCGACGCCGTTGACGGTGACCCGGCCGATGTACCCGTCGTCGGCCAGGTCCTCGGGGCGCGGGAACGCCATGGCGGCGACGGCGAGATGGGCGAGCCCGTGCAGGAAGCGGTCGGCGGAGTCGCTGGCGGCTCGGCGGGCGTAGTCGCCCATGCGGACGGCGAAGACGGAGTCCTCGGCGGCGGTCACGGCCATCCCGGCGCGGGTGGACACCTCCAGCACGATCAGGCCGAGCCCGGTGGCGACGGCGTCGGCGAGCCGGGCGAAGGCCGGTTCGTCGCGGTAGCGGCGCAGCAGCTCGGCGTACTCGACGTCCCGGGCGGGCAGCAGCTTGGGCTGGAGCCCGAAGGACACCAGCCGCGCCGCGTCGGCCGCGTCGGCGGGCGTGACCCCGCCCGCCGGGGCGCTCGGCGCCTCGGTCGGCTCGTGCTGTGCCGCGTCGTCGGCGTCGTACTCGGTCACGGGTGAAGCTCCTTGCGCGGGGCGTACTCACGGGGTGCGGCGAGGGCGGCGGCAGATCCGGCGGGGCCGGGACGGCCGGGGGCCTTCCGGGGGTGCATCTACGCCACCTCCGTCCGGTCCGCCGCCATGCCCGCGGCGTCCAGGAGGGCGGTGCCCACTATGAGGTCGGCGCCGCCGAATTCGTGGTCCTCCAGCTCGGTGCCGTCGTCCACGGCGAACAGCAGCCGCTGCTCGCCCTGGCGGTAGGCGGTGCCGACCGGGGGGCTGGCGGCGTGGACGGCCAGGAGGGCGATCAGGTAGGGCAGGTCGGGGTCGCGGCGGCGGGCCTCGGCGAGAAGGCCGGAGAGGCGGCGCGGGGCGTCGGCGGGGAGGTCGAGCAGCTCCATGGCGACCGCGAGCTGTTCCTCGCTGAAGCGGCTGTCGTCGGGGGTGGCGATGAGGTCCGGCTCGGGCATCTCCGCGCCGAGGTGTTCGCGCTCGACGGGCGGGGTGAGGAGCATGTCGACCAGGTCGCCGACGCGCACGGAGGTGGGCGTCCGCATTCCGGTGCCGCGGGCGAAGAACGCGTCGGTGACCCGCCCGGACTGCTCCACGGGGAGCGGCAGGATCGGGGCGAGGAGCTGCCCGTACAGGTCGAGTCCGGCGCGCGCGGCGGGCGGGGCGAACGCCTGGCG
This sequence comes from Streptomyces botrytidirepellens, assembly GCF_003721215.1. NCBI lineage: Bacteria > Bacillati > Actinomycetota > Actinomycetes > Kitasatosporales > Streptomycetaceae > Streptomyces > Streptomyces botrytidirepellens. The sequence continues at coordinate 6,703 of NZ_RIBZ01000744.1, read as the reverse complement.
GTCCTGCTCGGCGCGGAACAGCGGCCCGGCCTCCAGCAGCCGGGACTGGAGTTGGGTGTGGCGGCGGATGCAGTCCTTGACGATGTCGACCAGTTCGGCGGCGCGCCGCTTGTGCTCGGCGCCCTCGGCCTCGTCGCGCGCCTTGCGGATGTTGGTGAGGATCGCGTTCTCGTGGCGGTAGCGGTCGGCGACGTGGTCCAGCGCCTCGGTGATCAACTCGGGGACGGTGCGCAGCCAGTCGACCGCGCGGACATTGCGCCGGGTGGCGTCCAGCGTGCGGCGCAGCGTCTCCGAGTACTGGACGGTGCGGTAGCGGGCCTGCTCGGCGGCGAGTTGGGCGTCGGCGAGGCGGCCGCGGCTGATGAGGACCTCGAGTTTGACCTCGGCGGCGATCTGGGCGCTGGTGACGTCCGTGTCGAGGGCGCCGACCAGGACGTTGACCGCTTCGTCGGTGGTGCGCAGATAGACACCGCCGCCGGGGCCCGGCACCTCCTCGATCAGCTTGAAGTCGTAGTCGCGCCGGACATACGCGCCGTCGGCACCGAACGTCCCGTACACGGCGCGGAAGCCGCGGTCCACGCTGCCGACGTTGATCAGGTTCTCAAGCACCCAGCGAGCGACGCGCTCGTGCTCGGCTGCGGGCCGCTCCGGGGCCTGCGCGGCGACGCGGGGCAGCAGCCTGGCCACTATCTGTTCGTGGTCGGCGCCGGTGTCGAAGTCCATGTTGAGCGTGACCAGGTCGATGGCGGCGAGGGCGACCTCGGCCATCGCGTACACCCCGTACTCCCCCGCGAGGTTGGCCTTGCGGGTGTCCAGGTCATGGAGCGGCGCGGTGCACGCGAGCGCGCGCAGCCGCCGGGCCAGGCCCTCGTCGGCGGCCGGTCCTGGCGCCGGGCGGGCTGCCCCGTCATGGCCGTTGAGCTGGGGCGCAGTCGCGGCCCCGGGGGGTGGAGATGTCACGTCGCACAGATTAGGCGGTCGCACCGACAACGCACGAAACGGCGCGGAGATCCCGCTATGTCGGGGCGCGTCGTGCCCGTACACCGGCGCGTCTCCCGTGACTCACCGACCGGTCAGTCTACGGCTTCGCGGACGTTCCCCGGTCCGCCCGCGCCGGTCAATGAATCGCGCCTTCGGCGCTGCGCACATCCGTCTCGGTGCTCACCGCCGTGGTGACGATCGCGCGGAGCGCCTCGGCGACGGTGGCGGCGGGCAGGGACGGTTCGGGCCGGTCCACGACCTGTTCGGGCGCGTACGGGACGTGGACGAAGCCGCCGCGCAGGGCGGGCCGCTCGGTGGCGATCAGGTGGGCGAGGCCGTAGAAGACGTGGTTGCACACGAAGGTGCCGGCGGTCTGCGAGACGGAGGCGGGGATCCCGGCGGCTCGCACGGCGGCGACGCACGCCTTGATGGGCAGGGTGGCGAAGTACGCGACGGGGCCGCCCTCGACGACCGGGCCGTCGAGGGGCTGCTGTCCCGCCTCGTCGGGTATGCGGGCGTCGTTGACGTTGATGGCGACCCGCTCGACGGTGACGCCGGGGCGGCCGCCGGCCTCCCCCACGCACACCACCACCTCGGGGTCGGCCCGGTCCACCGCGGCCCGCAGCTCCTCCAGGGCCGTGCCGAAGGCACAGCTGAGCCGGGCGGTGCTCACGGTCAGACCGGGCGGCGGGTCGGCGGCGACCAGGGAGACGGCCTGCCATGAGGGGTTGACGACCGACCCGCCGAAGGGGTGGAAGCCGGTGAGCAGTACTCGGGCCATGCGTGGCCTCCTCAGAAGGCGAAGGGCGAATCGCTCTGAGGGGACCGTACTGGTCCGTGAGTTCGAGCAGTACGGCGGGCACCCCCGGCGAAACGGCGCGGGTGGCCCACCGGGCGAGAGGTCAGCCGATCCGCTGGGTGTACGCCTCGGAGAGCTGAGCCAGCGAATCCTCCAGATAGGCGCCGAGCAGCCGCTCGGCGCCCGGCGCGTCGCCGTCCTCCAGTGCCCGCAGCATCTGCCGGTTGCGGTCGAGGTAGGGCTCGTGGAAGCGCCGGGGGTCGTCCATCATGTGGAAGACGAGGCGGAGTTCGGCCAGCACGCCCCGCATCAGCTCGTCGGTGCGCGGGCTGCCCGCCAGCGCGACGATCCCCTGGTGGAAGCGGATGTTGGCGGTGCCGAGATCCCGCCAGGCGGCGTCGCGGTCGGCCTGCTCGCCCGCCGCCACGGCTTGGCGCAGCGCGTCGAGCGGATAGGGCGGCTCGCCGAGTCCGCGCAGGGCGGCGCATTCGACGAGTTGCCTCACCCGGTAGATGTCCACGACGTCTTCGACCGCGAGCACGCGGACGAAGACCCCGCGGTTGAGTTCGTGGACGAGCAGGCGTTCGTGCGTGAGCAGCCGGAACGCCTCGCGCAGGGTGTTGCGGGAGATGCCGAGCGCGCCGCCGATGGTGTCCTCCGACAGCCGTGACCCGGGCAGGATGAACCCGTCCGTGATGCGGGTGCGCAGGATGTCGGCCACCCGCTCGGCGGTGCTGGTGCGCCCCAGCAGGGCACGGTCGTCCGCCAGCCCGGCGAACGCCGCCTGACCGGCTCCGTTCTTCCCCACGCGCCCTCTTCTCTTCTCGCCCCTTGCCCTCTGTCTGCGACCAGTCAATCGCAGAAACAGGAACGAAACAACATGGGTATTGCCGGATCGTTCAACGATCCTCTACGTTGACCGGCAAGCCCGACCGCCCCGACCTCCCTCACCCCGGGGCGACCTTCACGCCTCTGCCACACATCCCTCTCTGCGAGGTGGCCATGCGCACATCCCCGACAACACCCTCAAACCTGCCGAACGAGACAACTCCGGCATCCCGCCCCACCACCCAAGGCGCCGAGGACAACGGCGCCTTCGCCTGGCGCCGTGACCTCGGCCCACGTGGCCGCCGCGCCTTCAACGGCGCCTTCGGCGGCTACGCCCTGGACTCGTACGACTTCTTCGCCCTGCCGCTGAGCATGGTCGCCATCGCGGCGTACTTCGGGCTCAGCAGCGACCAGACCGGGCTGCTCACCACCGTCACCCTCGTGGTCTCCGCCGTGGGCGGCGCGCTCGCCGGGATCCTGGCCGACCGGATCGGCCGGGTGAAGGCGCTGATGATCACGGTGATCACGTACGCGATCTTCACCGTGGCCTGCGGGTTCGCGCCCAATTACGAATCGCTGCTGGTGCTGCGTGCCTTTCAGGGGCTCGGGTTCGGCGGTGAGTGGGCGGTCGGCGCGATCCTCGTGGCCGAGTACGCCTCCGCCAGGCACCGCGGCCGCACGCTCGCCTTCATCCAGAGCTCCTGGGCGGTCGGCTGGGCCCTCGCCGTGATCGTCTACACCCTCGTCTTCCAATTCGTCGACGAGGACCTCGCCTGGCGCGTGATGTTCTGGACCGGCGCCCTCCCCGCCCTGCTGGTGTTCTACATCCGCAGGAACGTCACCGACGCGCCCCAGGCCGCCGAACAGCGGGCCGGCACCGCCAAGCGCGGTTCGTTCGCCGAGATCTTCCGCCCGGGGCTCCTCAAGACCACGGTCTTCGCCTCGCTGCTCGCCACCGGAGTCCAGGGCGGCTACTACACGCTCGCCACCTGGGTTCCGACGTTCCTCAAGGAGGAGCGGGGCCTCACGGTCGTCGGCACCGGCGGCTATCTGACGTCCCTGATCTCGGGCGCCTTCACCGGCTACCTCACCGGCGGCTACCTCACCGACCGGCTGGGCCGGAAGAAGACCATCGCGCTGTTCGCCTTCCTCTCCGCCGGCTGCATCCTCGTCTACACCCACATCCCGAGCGGCTCGAACGGCCTGCTGCTGGTCCTCGGATTCCCGTTGGGCTTCTGTATGTCGGCCATCTTCAGCGGCTTCGGCTCCTTCCTCAGCGAGCTCTACCCCACGGCCGTCCGGGGCACCGGGCAGGGGTTCACCTACAACTCCGGCCGCGCCGTGGGCGCGTTCTTCCCGACCCTCGTCGGATTCCTCGCCGGCAGCTGGGGCGTCGGCGGCGCGCTGGTGTTCGGCGCCGTGGGCTACGGCATCGCCGTCCTCGCCCTGCTCGGCCTGCCGGAGACCCGCGGCCGTGAACTGGTCTGATGACAACGGACGGGAGCACGACATGAGCGTCACCACACCTCCCGCGGACCCCGCCCGCGCGCGCGAGATGTTCCGGTCCGGCGTCTCCTCGCCGACGGCCGGATGGGCTCCGGGCTACGCGCAGGTCAACCTCATCGCCGTGCCGGCCGACTGGGCGCAGGACGTACGGCTCTTCTGCCGCCGCAACCCGGCGCCCTGTCCGGTCCTCGACGAGAGCGGGCCCGGCTCCGTCACCACCCGGCTGGCCGACGGCGCCGACCTGCGCACCGACTTCCCCGGCTACCGCGTCTGGGAGCACGGCGAACTCGTCGCCGAACCGGCCGAGGTGACCGCCCACTGGCGGGACGACCTGGTCGCGTTCCTCATCGGGTGCAGCTTCACCTTCGAGACGGCGCTCGCCGCCGCGGGCGTGCCACTGCGCCACATCGAGCAGCGCCGCAACGTGCCCATGTACGTGACGGACCGCCAGTGCCGTCCGGCCGGACGGCTCTCGGGCCCGATGGTGGTCTCGATGCGGCCGATACCCTCCGCCCTGGTCCCCACCGCGCGCCGGGTGAGCGGGGCGATGCCCGCCGTGCACGGCGCCCCGGTGCACGAGGGTGACCCGGCCCTGCTCGGCATCCACGACCTCTCCCGGCCCGACTTCGGCGACTCGGTAGAGTTCCGGACGGGCGACGTCCCGGTGTTCTGGGCCTGCGGGGTGACACCGCAGGCGGCCGTCATGGCCTCCCGCCCGCCCTTCGCGATCACCCACTCCCCGGGCCGGATGCTCGTGACGGACGTACGGGACGAGGAGTACCGCGTACCGCGCGTCATGAATCCCCAGCCGTACCACCGACCTCCGGAGGAGCGATGACCGACGCACCGTTCGGCGCGCCGATCGACCTCAACGCCGACCTCGGCGAGGGCTTCGGCCACTGGCGGCTCACCGACGACGAGGCGCTGCTGTCCGTCGTCACCAGCGCCAACGTCGCCTGCGGCTTCCACGCCGGTGACCCGTCCACCATGCGGCGGGTGTGCGACCTGGCCGCCGAGCGCGGGGTCCGCGTCGGCGCCCAGGTCTCGTACCGGGACCTGGCGGGTTTCGGGCGGCGCGCCATGGACGTACCGGCGCGCGAGCTGGCCGACGAGATCGCGTACCAGATCGGCGCGTTGGAGGTCTTCGCCCGCTCGGCGGGCATCCGCGTCCGTTATGTCAAACCGCACGGGGCGCTCTACAACCGCTGCGTGCACGACGCGGAGCAGGCCGCGGCCGTCGTCGAGGGCGTGCGCCTGGCGGGCGGGGAGGCGGCGCTGCCGGTCCTGGGCCTGCCCGGCTCACGGCTGCACGAGGCGGCCGGCGCGGCCGGTCTGCCGGTCGTCGCCGAGGCCTTCGCCGACCGCGCGTACACGGCCGAAGGGACGCTCGTACCGCGTCGCGAGCCCGGCGCCGTCGTCACCGACTCCGGCGCCGTCGTGAAGCGCTCCCTGATGATCGCCCGCGACAGGGCGGTGACCTCGATCGACGGGCAGCGGGTCGAGGTCACCGCACGGTCGCTGTGCCTGCACGGCGACACCCCGGGAGCCGTCGGCCTCGCCCGGCGCGTACGGAACGAACTCCAGGCCTCAGGCGTACGGGTGGAGGCGTTCACGTGACCGGTGGTGCCACGACAGTACGGGCGGCGGGAGCGGACGGCGGGGCCGAGGCCCCGCCGCCCGGCCCGCGCGTCCTGCCCGTCGGCGAGCACGGGCTGCTCGTCGAACTCGACAGCGGCGAGGCGGCCCAGGCGTTGCACGCCGAGATCCTGCGCCGTGCGGCGGCCCGCGAACTGCCCGCCGTACGCGAGATCGTGCCCGCCGCGCGGACCGTGCTCCTCGACGGTCTCGACGACCCCGCCCGGCTCGCCGCCGAGCTGCCCGGCTGGCGGATCCCGCCGCTCACCCGGGACCGGGCCGGGACGGTTGAGATCCCGGTCCGCTACGACGGCCCCGACCTCGCCGAGGTCGCGGAGGTCTGGGGCGTCACGACCGCCGAGGCGGTGGCGATCCACTCCGGCACCGAATTCCGGGTCGCCTTCTGCGGGTTCGCCCCCGGCTTCAGCTATCTGACCGGCCTGCCCGACCGCTACCAGATGCCTCGCCGTGCCACCCCACGGACCAGGGTCCCGGTCGGATCCGTCGCCCTCGCGGGCGCGTACACCGGCGTGTACCCGCGCTCCTCCCCCGGTGGCTGGCAACTCATCGGCACCACGGACGCGGTGCTGTGGGACACCGCCCGCGATCCGGCGGCGCTGCTCACGCCCGGCACCCGCGTCCGCTTCGTCGTGGCGGAGCCGACGGGGTCAGAAGAGCCAGCAGGGAGGGAACAGTGAGCGACAGCGCCTTCGCGGTCGTACGGGCGGGCGCGCTGACCACCGTCCAGGACCTGGGGCGCGCGGGCCACGCCCACCTGGGCGTGCCCCGCTCCGGCGCCCTCGACGAGCCCGCGCACCGGCTGGCGAACCGCCTCGTCGGCAACCCGGAGGACGCCGCGACCCTGGAGACCACGCTGACCGGGTGCGCCGTGCGGCTCCGCCGGGCGGCGACGGTGGCGGTCACCGGCGCCCCCTGCCCGGTCACCGTCGACGG
>NZ_RIBZ01000745.1:0-9241 GCF_003721215.1 Streptomyces botrytidirepellens | reverse complement strand
GGCGCCGGCGCCCTGGCCGGGCGGCGCGGCGCGGCCCGGGAGCGGGTCGCGGCGCTCACCGCCCGGGAGCGGGAGGTGCTGGCCTTCCTCGGCGGCGGGCTGTCGAACGGGCAGATCGCGCGTCGGCTCCATGTGGTGGAGGGGACGGTCAAGGCGCACGTCAGCTCCATCCTGGCCCGGCTGGGGGTGGACAACCGGGCCGCGGCCGCCGTCGTGGCGCACGAGGCCGGTGTCGTGCCGCCGCCTCGCGAGCACAACTGACGTCAGGCGTACGGCGAGCGGCTCTAGGGGGTGTCTTGTCGATGAGGCCGGATCAGCGAGCGGCGTCTGGTGCGGTAGCTCGCAACCCGCGTGAGGAGAGCGCAGGGGGCACCTCCCAGCGGTAGCTGGGGGAGGCGCGGAGTGCGACGAGCGCGGGGCCGCGAGGTGCCGTGCCAGGCGTCGGGAGCCCGGCATGATCGGCAAGACACCCCCTAGCGCGAGCAGCGCGGCCGCGACGACGCACCCGCCCAGGATCGCCCCGGCGAGCACGTCGTGCGGATAGTGCACCCCGACCAGGACGCGCAGCAGCGCCGCCGCCGCTGCCGTCGGGAGGGTCAGGGCGGCCCAGCGCGGCCGCAGAACGGCCAGGCCGATCGCGAGGGCGGCGGCCAGGGTGGCGTGGTTGCTGGGGAACGACCAGTCCCCCGCCGCGGGGCAGTGGGCGATGGCCGCGGCTCCGCGTACGGCGCGGCAGGGCCGTTCCTCGTCCACCACCAGCTTCAGGGCCTCGCTGAGCGCGTACGCGGCCACGGCGCCGAGGCCGACCACGGCGGTCCCGGCGATGCCGCGCGCGTCCTTGCGGCGCAGCGCCGTCCACCCCAGGACGGCCAGCAGCAGCCCGAGGACGGCCACGGTGCCCTCGCTCGCCGCTTCCAGCGGCGCCAGGGGGACACCGGCCACCGCTCCGGTGAGCGCGCGGTACGCGGATGCGGAGGCTCCGTGTCCGACCTCGACGGGGCCGGGGTCCCCCAGCCCGCCCGGGGAGAGCAGGACGACCGCCGCGGCGCCCGCGGCGAGCAGCGCCGCGGCCCCCAGGAGCCGGGCGGTGTGGTGAGAGTGCGTTGGCATGGCCCCGAACGTAGGAGCGGCCGACGCCGGGAGCCCGGGCCGAACGGCAGGGTGCGACCCTGACGTTGGTCAGGGTTGACGGTTCAGGAACTTGGATGCGGCGGGACCGCGTGGACGTCTAACCCGCGCGGGCGCGGGAGGCGGCGATCTCGGCGTACGCCTGGTCGCGGCCCTCCCAGTGGGATCCCTCGACGGACTTGCCGGGTTCGAGGTCCTTGTAGACGTCGAAGAAGTGCGTGATCTCCATCCGGTCGAACTCCGGCACGTCGTCGATGTCCTGGACGTCCACGTAGCGCGGATCGTGGGCGGGCACGCACAGGATCTTCTCGTCCGGGCCCTTCTCGTCGCGCATGCAGTACATGCCGATGGCCCGGCACAGGATCACGCAGCCCGGGAAGGTGGGCTCGCCGACGGTGACCAGGGCGTCGAGCGGGTCGCCGTCGCGGCCGAGGGTGTGGTCGATGTAGCCGTAGTCGGCCGGGTACTTGGTGGCGGTGAACAGCATCCGGTCCAGCCGGATGCGCCCGGCCTCGTGGTCCATCTCGTACTTGTTGCGGGACCCCTCGGGGATCTCCACGACGACGTCGAATTCGGCGGCGGACTCCATCGCGACCTCCGGTCACCGGTGGGCGTGCTTCCAGTGTGCGCCGTGCGAGCCGCTCACGCCCTGCTGTGGCCATGGGCGCGCCCCGGGCTTGACACATCGAGACTAACAGCCTCATTGTTCTGTTAGAAGTTCTCACGATTACTAGAAGCCCTCAGGAATCACGAGAAGACGGAGCCCCGCCATGTCACCCATCTCGCCCGCCTCGCTCCCCTCGCTCACCGAAGTCGTCCTGCCCGGTCGGGTGGACCCCGAGGGGCTCCAGCTCCGCACCCGCCCGGTGCCCGAGCCCGGGCCCGGGCAGGTCCTGGTGGCCGTCGAGGCGTCCGGGGTCTCGTTCGCCGAGCAGCAGATGCGCCGCGGCAAGTACTACGACCAGCCGCCGTTCCCCTTCGTGCCCGGGTACGACCTGGTGGGCACGGTCGCCGGGACGGGCGCGGGGGTGGATCCGGGGCTGCGCGGCCGCCGGTTCGCCGTGCTGACCAAGGTCGGCGGATGGGCCAGCCACGTCCTGGCCGACGCGGGCGACCTGGTCGCCGTGCCCGACGGGGTGGGCGCGGCCGAGGCCGAGACGGTGGTGGTCAACGGGATCACGGCCTGGCAGATGCTGCACCGGGTGGCCCGGGCCCGCGCCGGGATGACCGTACTGGTCCACGGGGCCAACGGCGGGGTGGGCTCCACCCTGGTCCAGCTCGCCCGCCGCGCCGGAATCACGGTCATCGGCACCGCGTCGCCCCGCCACCACGACGCGGTACGGGCGCTGGGCGCCACCCCCGTCGACTACCGCGACCCGGACCTGGCCGCGCGGGTGCGCGAGCTGGCGCCCGGCGGGGTGGACGCGGTGTTCGACCACGTCGGCGGCGAGGGCATCGTGGACTCGTTCCGGCTGCTGGCCCGCGGCGGCACGCTCGTCTCGTACGGCACGGCGGCCACCCGGGACGTGCCCGGCTCGTCCCGGGCGCCGGTCCTCAAGCTGTTCGCCCGGCTCCTGCTGTGGAATCTGCTGCCCAACGGCCGGAAGGCGCACTTCTACAACCTGTGGGCGGGCAGACGGCGCCGCGCCGCCTACCAGGCGCGGGTGCGCGAGGATCTGGGCCAGGTCCTGGCGCTGCTCGCGAGCGGTGAGTTCACCGCCCAGGTGGCCGCCCGGGTCCCGCTCGCCGAGGCCGCGCGGGCGATGCGGCTGGCGGAGTCCGGCACGGTCACCGGCAAGGTCGTCCTCGTGAGCGGATCCTGAACCTCGGGAACGGCTCCTGCACCGCGGGGACGGCTCCTGCGCCGCGGGCTCCGGGACCTTCCGCCGTGATAATTTTCGTATACGAGTGGTATGCGAGGAGGCAAGGGCCCAGTGCAGTCCGGACGAGAAAAGGCGTACGCGTTCCTCAAGGAGACCGTGCTGACCGATCCCGACATGCAGGGCCGGTTCCTCACCGAGCAGGAGATCGCCGACCGGATCGGCATCTCCCGGACCCCCATCCGCGAGGCGCTGCTGCTGCTCGCGGCCGAGGACCTGGTGCAGTTGGTGCCCAAGCGGGGCGCGCACATCGCCCCGCTGTCCGGCCGGGAGATCACCGAACTGATGGAGCTGCGCGGGATCGTCGAGCGCTACGCCGCCGAACAGGCCATCGAGCAGCGGAAGGTGCCGGTCGAGGAGCTGACGGAGCTGCTGGAGCGGCAGCGCGGGCTCAGCGGACCCGAGCACGCCAAGGAGTTCATCGCCGTGGACCACCTCTTCCACGCGACCATGGTCGCGTCGGTGGGCAACGAACTCCTCAACCGGCACTACGACGGGCTGCGCAGCCGCCAGATCCGGGCCGGGGTGGTGGCGCTGTACAACCGGACCGGCCGTCAGGAGGCGGTGCTCGCCGAGCACCGAGCGATCCTGGACGCGGTGGCCTCCGGCGACCCGGAGGCGGCGCGCGCCGCGATCAGCGGCCACCTGGAGTCGACACTCAAGGTGCTCCTGGCGGGCTGAGCCGCCTCATGCCCCGGTCGGGGTCCCCGGGTAGGTGATCACCAGCATCGTCACCCCGTGGTCGGAGACCCACGGACCGTGGGGCATGCCCGGCGGGCGGCATGCGTAATCGCCGCGCGAGAAGGTCCGCCCCAGCGTCAGGTCACGCATGTCACCCTCGAGCAGGTAGACCTCCTCCCAGAAGTCATGGCGCACGACTCCGGACCGCGAGGTGTCCGTGCCCGGCTCCCACCGGACCAGCGCCGTGCGATGCGCACCGCTCCCGTCCGCGGCGAGGGTCTGCTCCCGGACGCCCGGGGCCGCTCCCTCGGGCACCTGCCAGGCGCCCGAGGGGCGGTGGAATTCCAGCTCGGGCTTGTCCCGCCCGCTCATGCGCCGGTGCCCAGCTTGCGGTTGGCCAGGACGGACACCGTGCGGCGCACCGCGGCGACCTCCTCGGTGGCGACGTCCGCCACCAGCAGTCCGGGCGCCGCCTCCAGCCGCTCGCGTACGGTCCCGTCGGGGCCGACGAGGGCGCTGTAGCCGATGCCGGTGGGGGCGCTCGTCGACGGAACCTCGGCGCCGCTCGCCGCCGGGTCGGCCTGGCCCACGGCGGCCAGCCACACGGTGGCGTCCAGCGCCCGCGCCCGGGTCAGCAGCTCCCACTGATCGCGCTTGCCGGGGCCCGCGCCCCAGGAAGCGGGCAGCAGCGACAGCACCGCGCCCGCGTCGGCGTGCGCCCGGAACAGCTCCGGGAACCGTACGTCGTAGCAGGTGGCAAGGCCGATCCGGACGCCGTCCAGCTCGAAGGTCACGACCTCCGAGCCGGGGGCCACGGTCTTGGACTCGGCGAAGCCGAAGGCGTCGTACAGGTGGATCTTGTCGTACGCGGCCTCGACGCCCAGGCCGGTGGCCAGCAGGGTGTTGGTGACCCGCCCGTCGGGGGCCGGGGTGAACATGCCCGCCACGACGACGAGCCCGGCGTCCCGCGCGATCCGCCGGACCTCGGTGGCCCAGGGGCCGTCGAGCGGTTCGGCGAGAGGGCCCAGCTTGGTGCCGAAGCACGCCATGGCGGCCTCCGGGAAGACGACGATCCGGGCGCCGTCCGCCGCCGCGCGCAGGGCCTGCTCGCGCAGGGTGGCGAGGTTCTCCTTCGGGTCCGGGCCGGTGGTGATCTGGCTCAGTGCGATGCGCATGGGGTGTGTTGCCTCCCTGGTCGGCGCGATGGGTGACGTGGCGATGATGCCCCGGGCGGGGCACGGCTGCCCGTCCCGGGGGGTGGTGCGTCAGCGGGCCGCGGCGGACGACCGCTGCGGTGCGGCCACCGCGTCCGGCTCCTCGTCCTCGGCGGGCGCCGCGTCCCGGCCCAGCCACAGCCCGGCGACCGTGGCCACCGCCGTGAGCGCGATGTAGAGCGCCAGCGGCTGCCAGGCGTGGTACGTCCCGAGCAGCGTCGTGAACAGCAGCGGCGCGACCGCCCCGCCGACGACGCCGGCCAGGGTGTACGCGAGGGAGGAGCCCGTGTAGCGCAGCCGCGGGGAGAACTGCTCGGCGATGAAGGCCGCCTGCGGCCCGTACATCAGCGAGTGGATCACCAGCGCGCCGACGACACCGAGGGTGAGCAGCGCCCAGCTGCCGCCCGCGACCAGCGGGAAGAAGAGGAAGGGCCAGACGCCCGCGGCGACGGCCGAGACCCCGTACAGCCACCGCCGGTTGACGCGGTCGGAGAGCGCCCCGGCCAGCGGTATCAGGAAGATCTGGAGGGAGGAGCCGATGAGCACGGCGGTCAGCGCGGAGCCGCGCGACATGCCCAGTTCCCCGGTGGCGTAGGTGAGCACGAAGACGGTGAACATCGCGTACAGCACGTCGGGGGCGATCCGGCAGAGGATCGCCGCGGTCAGGGCCCGCGGCTGGGAGGCGAACACCTCGCGCACCGGCGCCTCGGAGCGGTCCTGCGCGGCCTCCATCGCCTTGAAGACCGGGGTCTCCTCCAGCTTGGCGCGGATCCACAGCCCGAACACCACCAGCACACCGGAGAGCAGGAACGCCACCCGCCAGCCCCAGGACAGGAACTGGTCCTCCGTCAGCGCGGCGCCCAGCCCCGCGAGCACCCCGTTGGCGAGCAGATTGCCCGCCGGAGGGCCGACCTGGGCGGCCGAGGCGAAGAAGCCGCGACGCTTGGGATCGCCGTACTCGCTGGACAGCAGCACCGCGCCGCCCCACTCGCCGCCGACGCCGACGCCCTGGGCGAAGCGCAGCAGCACCAGGGCGGCGGGGGCGGCGACGCCGACGGTGGCGTAGGTGGGCAGCAGCCCGATCAGCAGGGTCGCGGCGCCGATGAGCACCAGGGTCGCGATGAGCACCTTCTTCCGGCCGATGACGTCTCCGAGCCGCCCGAAGACGAAGCCGCCCAGCGGGCGGGAGACATAGCCGACGGCGTAGGTGGAGAACGCCAGGAGGGTGCCGGTGAACGGGTCCTTGGAGGGGAAGAAGAGATCGCCGAAGACCAGCGCCGCGGCGGCGGAGTAGACGGCGAAGTCGTACCACTCCAGGGCGGTGCCGGTGAGGCTGGCGACGAAGGCGCGGCGGACCGCGGGTCCTTCGGCCCGGGGTTCTGGTGCGGCCTTGGAGGTGCGCTGCATGGTCCGTCCTCGAGGTGGTGCGGGGGTGGGTGTGCGTGAGGGGTGGTTGCGTGATGCACGGCTTCCGGCATACTTGTTGTATACCGAGCGTATGCGCAACCCCCTTGAGGGAAGTTCCTCGCGATCTGGAGTGCACACCCCATGACGACGCAGCCGACGCAGCCCCCGCAGTCCCCCCGCCCCACCCTGACCTTCGAACTCCCCGACGGCTCCACCCGGCAGGTGGAGGTCGTCCAGGTGCTCAACGCGGGCTACGCCGGACGCAGTCAGGAGGACGTGGCCGCCCATGTCGCCGAACTGGCCGAGCTGGGCGTCCCCGCGCCCAGCGTGACCCCCGCCCTCTACCCCATCTCCCCCTACCTCGCCCAGCAGACCGGCCGGGTCAGCGTCCAGCACGGCCGCACCTCGGGCGAGGCGGAATGGGCGCTGGTCGTGGCCGAGGGCGGGGAGCTGCTGCTCACCGCCGCCTGCGACCACACCGACCGAGAGCTGGAGGTGCACGGCGTGGCCTGGAGCAAGAACGCGGGCCCCGATGTGCTCGCCGCCCGCGCCTGGCGCCTGGCGGATGTGGACGCACGGCTGGACGAGCTGACCCTGCGGGCCTGGGTCACCCATGACGGCACGGAGACCGAGGTGCAGAGCGGCACCCTGGCCGAGCTGCTGCCGCCCGCGTACTGGGTCGAGGTGCTGCGCGAGCGCGGCGGCCTGGTGCCGGGCACGGTGCTGATCTCCGGCACGATCCCGATGACGGAGGGTGTCGACCAGTTCGCCGACCGCTGGCGGGTGGAGCTGGGCGATCCGGCCACCGGCGACCTCATCGAGTGCTCCTACGACGTGGTCCCGCTGCCGGAGCCGATCGGCTGACGCACACGCCACGAGCCACGACGGGCCACGACGAGCGACAGCGGACCAGGCCGTCGGCCTGGTCCGCTGTGGCTCGTAGCGTCCGATTCCGTGTCGTTCAGCTCTCGGTCAGGTGGTCTCCCGTCCCTTCCGCATCACCACACCGGCGGCGATCAGGCCGAACAGGCAGGTGAGGGCGCCGATGAGCACGTTGTTCCAGATCATTCCGGCATCCGGCCCCCTGGCAACGACCCAGGGAGAAATGATCATCCATACACCGATCGCGGACATGGCCCAGCACAGGCTGTACATCCTCCTCGGCGCCGACGTGAGGCCGATGCCCAGCAGGGCGATGGCCAGGCCGAGGATGACGTTGTTGACCATGAGGTCGGGGCTGGTGCTCGAGAAGTGCACCACCCAGGGGGAGATGGCGAAGTACAGACCGGCAAGCAGCACCGGTCCGTCGAGGAAGACAACATCCCGCGCGTCCATCATGCGAGCGAAGCGCTCACGCATCTCGGACACGTCGGGGTGGCCCTTGAGATCACCTCGGGTACGTGAGACGTCGGCCATACGACTCGCCTCCTTCGTTCCATGCAAGTCTGACCGCGCAGTACGGCAATACCGCCGCACCACCATTGTGCGCCTCGCCTCGCTTTATAGGTAGATGTCGGATTGGCTCCGCTACCCGAGGTGTCCGCGGGGTCTAAGAGGCCGGCGGGGTGGCCTCCTCGTGCTTCGCGTACCAGGCGCGGTCCAGGTCGGTGATGTTCACGGTGGTCTGCACGGTCAGGCCCGGCACCGGCGCCACATGGGCGCGTGCGACGTCCAGCACGGCGCGGGACAGCTCCGCCTTGGTCCCGGCGTCCCGGCCGGACAGGATCGCCACCTCGATGTGGATCATGGCGAGATGGGGCGCCCCGTCGGCGATGACGGCCTCCTCGATCCGGCGGAACCGGGTCTTGCACCCGGCCACCGCGGTGTCGATGGTCTTGGCGACGACCGGGTGCAGGGCGGTGCCGAAGCCCTGGCGGTCGAAGGCGTCGGTCAGGGTGTCGGAGTATTCGACGACGATGTGCGGCATGGGCGGGGCTCCTCATCGGGAGTGCGGGGTGAGGTGGGCATCGTCGCACCCTGCCCGGGGCCCGAGCGCCGCGGGCCGTTCTTCTGCTTCAATAGGGGGCATGGTCAGCCTCATCAACGCCGCGACGGGTCGTCTCGACCTGGAGCCGTTCTGGCCGTCCCGGCAGGCGCACCACTTCGACCGCGAGTGTTGCCGCGCATCCGTTGCGCGGGCCCGCTCGCTCGGCTGCTGACGCCGCCCCACCCGGCCGCTCAGCGTCCTGCCCGGTTCAGGGGCACCCTTTCCCCGTTCCGAGCTCCTCGGCCCAGCCCGCGCGCATGACGTCCACCGACGCCCTCAGCGCGAAAGAGCTGACTCCCATGACGAACGTCCGTACCCTCTCCGCCCCCGCGTCCACCTCCCCCGCCGCCACGGCGCCCGGGCGGCCCCCGCTCACCGGCCGACAGCGGCTACGAGCCGTGGCCCGCGACGAGGTGCCCCCCGTCGACGACTTGCTGCACCCGGGCGCCACCTGGCTGCCCGCTCCCCCGCACACCGTCCCCGCCCTCCCCGGCCAGCCGCCGATGATCGGCTACCTGGTGCTGGTCCCGGCCGACCAGCAGGAGCGCCAGGGGACCGCACCCGCCGCACCCGCCACACCCCCTGCCCCCGCAACGCCGCTCCCCACCGACGAAGGCCCGGTGCGGATCGACCCCGAGCAGCGGACCGTGCGGGTCGCGGGGCGTCCGCTCGACCTCACGTACCTGGAGTTCGAGCTGCTGGCCCATCTCGTCGCCCATCCGCACCGGGTGCACACCCGCGATCAGCTGGTGACGACGGTGTGGGGGTACGGACACGTCGGCGACGGCCGGACCGTGGACGTCCATGTCGCCCGGCTGCGCCGCAAGTTGGGCGCGGAGCACCGCGGGTCGATCGTCACGGTGCGGCGCGTGGGCTACAAGTACGTGCCGACCGCGTAGCACGGCAAGGAGCGCCGTACGGGCCGCGACTCGGCCCGTACGGCG
>NZ_RIBZ01000743.1:0-9156 GCF_003721215.1 Streptomyces botrytidirepellens | reverse complement strand
CGGGCTCAGGGCGCGGTGAGGTCCGGGCTCAGGGCGCGAGCAGGGTGCCGCGCGCCAGGCCGAGCGCCGTGCGCGCCGCGACCAGTCCCCACGCCGCCACCAGGGCGGCGTACAGCCCCGCCGCGAGCCAGCCGAGCGCGTGCAGACCGGTGTGCCGGGCCAGCGCGGCCGCCCCCGTCACACAGGTGCCCACCGGAAAGGTGAACCCCCACCAGGTCATCGCGAACGGCATCCCGCGCCGCGCCGTCCGCACCACCAACGCCGCAGCCGACGCCAGCCACAGCAGCGCGAACCCCATCACCGGCACCCCGTACGCCACCGAGGCGAAGCGAGCGGCGGCCTCCGGCACCCCCGGCGTGTACGCCGCGGCGTCGGCCAGCCCGCCCGCGGCCGTCGTGGACTGCCCGAGCGGGCCCAGCACGAGGAACATCGCGGGCGTCAGCACCGCCGGGAGCGGACCGTGGCGGACCAGCCGGTCGAAGATCAGCGGCAGCATCAGAAACGTCCCCAGCAGGCTCGCCCCGGCCAGCGCCACGCACCCCAGCAGCAGCGCCTCCCGCCCCTGCCCGGGCGGCAGATGCGGCACCAGCGCCGGGCCGGTCGCCGCCGACACCATCGGCGCCACCACCGGCAGCAGCCACACCGGGGACGCCTCCCCGGGGCCGATCCGGTGCCGCAGAACCATCAGGGCCGGTATCCCGGCCGCCGTCAGCAGGGCGGTGAGCGTTCCGGCCGTCCACAGGGCCGCGTCCACGGCCACCGCCGCCCGTACGCCGATCACCTCCGCCCCCACCGACAGCGTCGCCGCGCCGACCGCCGACAGCGCCATGGGGAGGCAGCCGTGGAAGGGCGCGACCGCCGGGTCGAGCAGATCGGCGCGGGCCCGGTCGCGATGGCGCGCCCAGTGCGCCGCGCGGGCGGCCAGCACGGCGCAGAGCATCAGCGCCGACAGCCCCCACACCACCCGGCACACGCCGCCCAGCCCCGGGACACGCACCGGTAGCCCGGCGCCCGCGGTGGCCACGATGGCGGTGCCCATCACCGTGGCGTACCAGTTCGGGCCGAGGCCGCGTACGGACGGCCGGGGCGGGTGATTCCGGACGGCGGTGGCGGGGAGGGGCGGGGCGGGCGCGGCAGTGACCATGAACGCACCTTCGCCCGCTGCCGCGCCTCCCACCAGGCCCGTCTTCTCTATGAGGGCATAAGCTGACGTTATGAGCGACCAGCGCCGGAAGCGCCCCACCCCCGGCGACGACGGCCCGGCGCACCCCACCCCCCTCGCCTACCGCGTCCCCGACCTCGGCGCGCTGGAACTGCTGCTCGCCGTCGCCCGGCTCGGCAGCCTCGGCCGCGCCGCCCGGGAGCTGGGCATCACCCAGCCCGCCGCGAGCAGCCGGATCCGCGCGATGGAACGGCGGCTGGGCGTCGCGCTCGTGGACCGCTCGCCGCGCGGCTCCCGGCTCACCGCGCCCGGGGCGCTCGTCACGGACTGGGCGCGGCGCGTGGTGGAGGCGGCCGAGGCGTTCGACGCGGGCGTCCACGCGCTGCGCGACCGCCGCGACTCCCGGCTGCGGGTCGCCGCCAGCATGACGATCGCCGAGTATCTGCTGCCCGGCTGGCTCATCGCCCTGCGCACCCTGCGCCCCGACACCGCCGTCTCGCTGCTCGCCGGGAACACGGCGGCCGTCGCCGGGCGGCTGCTGGACGGCGAGGCGGACATCGGCTTCGTCGAGGGCCTGGACACCCCGAGCGGTCTGGACGGTGCGGTCATCGGCCACGACCGCCTGACGGTGGTCACCGCCCCCGGCCATCCCTGGGCCCGCCGCCGCACCCCGCCGGACGCCGCCGAACTGGCCGCCACCCCGCTGATCCTCCGCGAGCGCGGCTCCGGCACCCGGCAGGTGCTGGACGCCGCCCTCGCCGCCCACGGCGGCCTGGCCGCGCCCCTGCTGGAGCTGGCCTCCACGACCGCCGTCAAGGCGGCCGCGGTGAGTGGGGCGGGCCCCGCGGTGCTCAGCCGCCTGGCCGTCGGGGAGGAGCTGGCGGCCCGCCGCCTGGTGGAGATCGCGGTCCCGGACATCCCGCTCCGGCGCGACCTGCGCGCCGTCTGGCCGTCCGGCCCCCACCCCACCGGACCGGCCCGCGACCTGCTCGGCCTGACGCGACCGGGCCCGGCTCCCACCGTCTGAGCCGGGCCCGGCGCTGCTTCTCGTGTGTCCGTGGATGGTTCAGGCCGTCAGACGTGCAGGTCGCAGCACCCGTCGCGGCGCAACTGCCGCCCGACCTCCAGCCAGTGCTCCGCCGACCGCCCCTGCGCCGCGCGGGCACCGGCGGGC
This sequence comes from Streptomyces botrytidirepellens, assembly GCF_003721215.1. Taxonomy (NCBI): domain Bacteria; kingdom Bacillati; phylum Actinomycetota; class Actinomycetes; order Kitasatosporales; family Streptomycetaceae; genus Streptomyces; species Streptomyces botrytidirepellens. Next base: position 6,820 of record NZ_RIBZ01000743.1, on the reverse strand, counting down.
GCCGGGAACGCCTCGACCAGCTTCCGCTGCTCGAACGGCACCCCGCCCCGCAGCACCGACACCGTCCGTACCATCGAGTCGAAGTCGGTGAACGGGTCGCCGTCCACGACCGTCAGGTCCGCCAGCTTGCCGACCTCCAGGGTGCCCAGATCCCGGTCGGCGCCGAATGCCCGCGCCGGGAGGACGGTCACCGTGCGCAGCGCCTCCGCGGGCGACATCCCGAACCGGTGCAACGCCCGCAGCCCCACGTGCAGATGGAGTCCCACCGGCGCCAGCGGCTGGTCCGTCCCCAGGGCGACCACACCGCCACCGGCCAGGATCCGCCGGTATATGTCGATCTCGGTGCGCAGGGTGGCCAGCTGGGCGTCGGTCGGCGGCGCTCCGGCGAGCTGCCGCACCAGGGCGGTGTCCCACGGCGGCATCAGCCGGGTGACGCGCTCGTCCTCGGCCAGCGAGGGGTCCGCGCCGACCAGCGGCTGGGCGGCGAACGGCGTGGCGATCAGCCGGAAGTCCGAGGCCGTGTAGATCTCCGTCACATCCTGCTCGGCGCGGCCCGTCCCCGTCGTCACATGCCCGAACTCCAGGCGCTGCGTGGCCTGGAGATGGGTCGTCAGGTCCTGGCCGAGCTGTATGCCGGGCGTGCACAGATGGCTGCCGGAGCGCACCCCGAGCTTGTCGTGCGCGAAGCGGGCGGCCTCCTCCATGATCCAGCCGGGGGCGCGGACGTACGTCTTGACGAAGTCCCAGTCGAGGGCCGCGGCGCGGTCCAGCGAGCGCCGCAGCCCCTCCCGGGTGCGGTGCGCCCGGCCCATGCTGTACGCCACCCGCGGCCCGTCCAGCAGCTCCCCGGTGGCCAGCAGCCGCGGCCCGGCCAGCGCGCCCGCCGCGACGGCCTCCCGCAGCCGCGCCTGCTCGTAGGCGAAGCCGCCGAACGAGACGGCGGTGGTGATGCCGTACGCGAGCTGGAGGGCGGTCTGGCGGCCGCCGTAGGTGTACTGCCAGGGGTGGGTGTGGGCGTCCCACAGCCCGGGGAGCACGGTGTGGGACGAGGCGTCGACACGGCGCTTCGCGGGCCGCCCGCCGCGGTGCGCCTCGACGGCGGCGATCCGCCCGCCGCGCACCACGATGTCGACGTCCTCGCGGACGGTGCCGCCCCCGCCCGTACCGTCCCAGAACCTCCCGGCGTGCACCACGGTGTCCGCCGGCCGCGGGCGCCGGTGGTCGAGCGGGACGCGCATTGTACGGACGTCACCGCTCGCGACGTCCAGCAGCCGCAGCCTGCCCGCCGACAGATACAGGATGCTGCCCGAGTCCGCGGACCAGGACGGATGGTCGGCCGCCTCGTCGGTCAGCCGGCGCGGGTCGCCGTCCGGGGTGCCGTCCGGCCGGACCGGCAGCAGCCACAGGGCGGACTCGGCGACGACCGCCATGTGGCGGCCGTCCGGGGACCAGACGGGGCCGGAGTCATAGCGGTCGGTCAGGGAGGTGTGCGGCGCGACGGCGTGCAGTTTCGCGGTGCCGCTTGCCGTGTCGACGACCCGGATGAGGTTGTAGCCCTCGCGGAATCTCTGGTTCAGCCGGTTGCGGTCGCACAGTGCGACATAGCGGCCGTCCGGCGACCAGGTCGGCCGTCCGGGCAGCCCGCCCGCGCCCATCGGCGCGGCCAGCACCTTGTCGGTACCGGCGTCGAGGTCCCGTACGACGAGGTTTCCCGACATGTCGATACTGGCGAGCCGCTTGCCGTCGGGGGAGAGCGCGGGGTGCACCCGGCCGCCGGAGGCGAGCACCTTCTCCTCGCCCGAGGCCAGGTCCCGGCGGCGCACCGCGAGCAGCCCGTCGCGGTCGTCGGCGTACACCAGGGCGCCCCCGTCGCGCGTCCATGTGGGGGCGAGCAGATACCGGGTGGCGTCCGCCCGGACGACCCGGCGTGGGGCGCGGCCGCCCGAGACGTCCGCGATCCAGAGGGAGTTGAGCGCGGCGAAGGCCACCTTGCGGCCGTCGGGCGACAGCGCGGGCAGATGCAGTCCGCGCACCGGGCGCGCCCCGCCGCCCTCGAAGTCGTACCGCTTGACGGGGTACCGGGGCCGGTCGACGGGCAGGGTGGCGGCGAACGGGATCTCCTCGCCCTTGGCCGGTGCGTCGGGGCGCACCAGCCGGAACCGTCCGTTCACCGTCAGCAGCAGCTCCTCGCGCGAGACCCACCGCGGCGGCACCGGCTGCACATCGCCCCCGACCGCGACCGCCGTACCGTCCACGACCAGCGTGCAGGACGCGTCGGGGGCGACGGTGGTGCGCAGATAGGCGAGCGTGCCGCCCGCCGACACGGACGGCGTCATCACCTGGGCGCCCGTGGTCGGGTCGGTGCGCTCGACGGTCACCGGCCCGCTGCCGTCCGCCCGTACGGAGGCCACCGTACGGGCGTCCAGCGCGGTCGCGCCGGGCACGCCGCGCACGAACAGCACGCGCTCGCCGTCCGGGGACCAGGTGGGGTCGAAGTCCTCCCAGGCGCCGCCCTGGAGCGGCCCGTCCTGGCCGGGGAGCCCGGTCAGCCGGGTCAGCTCGCCACTGGCCACGTCCAGCACCCACACCCGGTACGGGCTCCCCGCCACCGGATCGCCGCCGCGCTCCGAGGCGAAGGCGATCCGGGTGCCGTCGGGCGACCAGGCGGGGCCGCGGTCGTCCCACGGGCCGTCCGTGCGCTGCCGCAGACCGGAACCGTCGGGGCGCAGCGTCCAGATGTGGAAGCCGCCGCCCCGGTACGCGCACACGGCCAGCAGCTTCCCGTCGGGGGAGTGGACCGGACGGGTGGGCTCCAGATCGGGCGGGGTGAGCGCGACGGCGTCGCCACCCTTGCGGGGGACGGACCACAGCACGTTCTGGACCTCGGCGATCAGCCGGTCGCCGGAGGGGGAGAGGGACGCGGCGCCGTTGGTGGCCGCCGTGAAGGAGAGCGAGACCCGCCGCGCCTCCGCCCGGGCCGCGGCCTGGGCCATCGCCTCGGCGGGCAGCGCGGCGGTTCCGGCGGCGACGGCGGTGCCCGCGGCGGCCGCTTGGAGAAAGCGCCGTCGGGAGAAGGGGGACGGGGTCCCGTCGGACGCCTCGTCAGGTGCTTCGTATGTAGCCAACGATCCTCCTGGTACAGGGAATTGCACGGTTCAGGAGTTGCAGGTGGTACGGAAAGCGCTTGATCGTTACACACCGCCCGTGCTCCCGGTCAACACCCCGTCAGCACCTTGTCGGCGCCGCGTCAACACCGGCCCGTACCGGCGCGAGCCACCCGCCCGTACCGCCAACAACGCCCGTCCATGGCCTTGGCTTGGCGGCCCGGCGAAGGGAGAGTGGGATTCCGCCCTCGTCACGAGGGCGCAAATCCCGACGGCCCAGGAGACGGATACGCATGCCAGCTGGCGGCATCACCCACCGCACGGACCACCTGACCGCCCCGGACGGCGCGCGCGTCGCGACGTACACCTGGCAGCCGGAATCGAGCCCCGCGCGAGCGGTCGTCCAGATCGCCCACGGCGCCGCCGAACACGCCCGGCGCTACGACCGGTTCGCCCGCTTCCTGGCCGGTCACGGCTACGCGGTCGTCGCCTCCGACCACCGCGGCCACGGGGCGACCGCCGAGTCCACCGGCGGCCTCGGGGTCGTCGGCGAGGACGGCGACGGCTGGCGGGCCATCGTCGCGGACCTGCGCGCCATCGGCGACCGCGCCCGCGCCGACCACCCCGGAGCGCCGCTGGTCCTGCTCGGCCACAGCATGGGCTCCATGCTGGCCCGCGACTGCGCCCAGGAGTACGGCGGGGAACTGGCCGGGCTCATCCTCTCCGGCACCTTCCGCTCACTGCCGGGCGCGGAGATCGAGGACGCGATGGCGGAGATCGAGCAGGAGATCGCGGACCGCGGCCGTACCGCCCTGTCCACCTTCGTCCCCACGCTCTTCGCCTCGTTCAACGACCCGTACGAGTTCGGGACGGGCTTCGAATGGCTCTCCCGGGACCAGGCCGAGGTCGCCGCCTACGCCGCCGACGACCACTGCGGCTTCCCCTTCAGCGCCGGACTCTCGCTGGACTGGCTGCGCGCCGTCCGCAAGATCAACGACCCGCGCCACCAGGCCCGTATCCCGGCCGCGCTCCCGGTCCACCTGGCGGTGGGCACCGAGGACCCCTGCAACCAGCGGATGACCCTGGTCTACGAACTCCTGGAGGACTTCCGCTACGGCGGCACCCGGGAGCTGACCTGGAAGGGCTACCAGGGCGCCCGGCACGAGATCCTCAACGAGACCAACCGCGACGAGGTGCAGCAGGACCTCCTGGACTGGCTCGACAAACACCTCTGAGCCGGGCCGCCGGTCACCGCCTCCTGCTCAGAAATCCGGCGATGCGCTCACGCAACGACCCCGGATCGAGCCCCTGCCCCGCCAGGTGCTCCTCCATCGTCCCGTAGCGCCGCAGCTCGCGCCGGGCGATGCCGAGCCCGAGCACCCGGTGCGGAACGTCGGCGAGGGCGTCGTTCGCGGCCGCCGTCGACGTACCCGCGAGGTACGGCTCCACGAGCACGACGTCCGTACCGGCGGCGGCCGCACCGGCGGCATCCACGCCGGTGGCGGCCCGTAGCGCGCCCCCGTCGAAGGGGCGCACGGTGGTGGCGTACAGCACGGTCACGTCCAGCCCCTCGCCCTCCTCGACGGCCGCGAGTACGCCGTCGAGCATCGGCCCGACCGCGACCACCACTCCGTCACGCCCCTCCCGCACGGTCAGGAACCGCCCCGGGGCGATGGCCCGCGGCGCCGCGTTGGCGTGCGCCGACAGCCGTACGTACACCGAGTCGTCCCCGGCCGCGGCCGCGTCCCGCAGCAGCGCCTCGGCCTCGTCGGGGTGACCGGGGACGTGCACCGTCCAGCCGTCGAGGGTGTCCATCAGGGCGACGTCACCGGGCGCCATATGGGTGAACCCGCCCGCGGGCCAGTCGTACGACCCCGCCGCGCTCACCAGCACCCCGCCCACCCCCTGATGCCCGAAGTCCAGCTTCACCTGCTCGAAGGGCCGCTCGACCAGAAAGCTGGCGAAGGTGTGCAGGATCGGTCGCATCCCGGTCAGCGCCAGTCCACCGCCCACGCCGACGAGCAGCTGCTCCCGGATGCCGACGTTGATCACCCGGTCGGGGTGGGCGCGCAGGGCGTCGGCGAAGCCGTCCTTGCCGATCTCCGCCAGGACGACCGCCAGCCGGGGGTCGTCGTCGAGGAGACGGGAGACGGTGGAGGCGAAGCGTTCACGCATGGTGTCCACGAAAGAAACTCCTTAACGCATCAAGCGGAAAAAGCCGAAAGGCGAAGGAAGCCACGGCAAGGTCTGAAAAATACGGAGACAGACCTCACGCATCCTTGCCCTCGACCCGGGCGACGACGGCGCGCGGCCGCCCCGGATGCGGTGCGGTGAAGGCGTCGTACAGCGCGTCGTGGTCCCGCCCGTCGACCGTCGCCGTGGACCAGCCCGCGGCCTCGAACCGGGAGGCGATGCCGCCGGGGCGGCCGTAGGTGGCGGAGGCGTTGTCGACGACGAGCGTGTGCAGCCGCTCCAGCCCGGCGGCGCCCGCGTACGCGATCGCCTCGTGATTGCTCCCCTCGTCCAGCTCGGCGTCGCCGATCAGCACCCACACCGCGGGCCCGCCGTCCCCGTCGAGACCCTGCGCCCGCAGCCCCAGCGCCGTCCCCACTCCCAGCGGCAGCCCGTGCCCGAGCGAACCACTGCTGATCTCGGCGCCCGGCACCAGCACCCGGTCCGGATGGTGGCCGAGCGGCGAGTCGTACGAGCCGAACCCCGGCAGCAGCGAGTCGGCGAAGAACCCCTTGGCCGCGAGCACGGCGTAGTACGCCATCGGCCCGTGCCCCTTGGACAGCAGAAACCGGTCCCGCCCCGGATCGTCCACGCTCTCCGGCGAGACGCGCAGCACGCGGTCGTACAGCACCCAGAGTGCGTCGAGCGTGGAGGTGGCGGCGGGCCCGTGCTTCTCGTCGCCGGTCATCAGGCTCATCAGCCGAGGAAGGTCGGTGTAGGTCGAGGTCATGCCGAGAGCTTGCAACTTCAAGTCGACTTGAAGTCAAGCGCTAGCATCGCCGTCCATGACCTCGTCCACCGATCGCCTCACCATCGGCGAGCTGGCCGCCCGCAGCGGCCTCGCCACCTCGGCCCTGCGCTACTACGAGGAACTCGGCCTGATCCACTCCGAACGCACCGCCGGCCGCCAGCGCCGCTACCCCCGCGCCACCCTCCGCCGCGTCGCCTTCATCCGGGCCGCCCAGCACGTCGGCCTCACCCTCGACGAGGCCGCCACGGCCCTGGCCCGCCTCCCCGCCGACCGCGCCCCCACGGCCACCCAGTGGAACGCCGTCGCCCGCACCTGGACCCACCGCATCGACCAGCGCATCGCCGACCTGGAACGCCTGAAGCAAAAGCTCACCGGCTGCATCGGCTGCGGCTGCCTCTCCCTGCGCAAATGCGCCCTCTACAACCCCTCCGACACCGCCTCCACCCACGGCCCCGGCGCCCGCTACCTCCTCGGCGACACCCCGCCACCCCCCGAAAACACCCCGTAACCCCGGGTCGCCCCGACCCCTGGCCCAGGGGTGGAGGCGAGCACCCCCTGAAGTGCGGTATTGTTCTTCATGCGCGCCCGGCAAGGGGAAAGCCCAAGCCGGACAAGCACCGGGACGTGGCGCAGTTTGGTAGCGCACTTGACTGGGGGTCAAGGGGTCGCAGGTTCAAATCCTGTCGTCCCGACCAGCGTTTTCGCAGGTCGGAGGTCGTTTCCGCGGGTAGCG
>NZ_RIBZ01000742.1:0-9013 GCF_003721215.1 Streptomyces botrytidirepellens | reverse complement strand
GGCGCCGAAGCCGATGCCGCCCGCGGCGCCCGCGCCCGGCGCGGCCGCGTACTCGGCGGCCCGGGGCCCGACGGCCCGCTCCAGGACGCGGACGTACGTGGCGAGGGCGGCGTCCAGGGCCGCCACATCGGCCTCGCTCGCGCCCTTCTGCGGGCCGTACACCGCCGCCGCGCCCTTCGGCCCGGTCAGCGGGTTGTCGACGTCGCTGGCGAGCACGACCTCCGTCGCCGCGAGCCGCGGGTCCAACCCGGACAGGTCCGCCGTGGCGAGTTCGCCCAGCGGGCCGCCGCCCGGGGCGACGGGCGTGCCGTCGCCGCGCAGGAAGCGCGCGCCGAGCGCGCTCAGCATTCCGGCGCCGCCGTCGGTCGTGGCGCTGCCGCCGACGCCGAAGACGATCGTGCGGGCGCCCGCGTCGAGCGCCGCCCGCAGCAGCTCGCCGCTGCCGTACGTGGTGGCGGTGAGCGGCGCGAAGACCCCGTCCGGGAGGTGCCGCAGCCCGGACGCCTCGGCCATCTCCACCACGGCCGTCCCGTCGCGCAGCGCGTACGCCGCCGTGACCGGCGTGCCCAGCGGCCCGGTCACCCGCGCCTCGCGCCGTTCGAACCCGGCCGCGACCGCCGCGTCGACCGTGCCGTCCCCGCCGTCGGCGACCGGCAGCGCGTCGATGCGGAGCAGATCGGCCGCGCCGGACCAGCCGCGCCGCAGCCCCGCCGTCACCCGTTCGGCGACCTCGACGGCCGTGAGCGAGCCCTTGAACTTGTCGGCGGCGATCAGCACCCGCGTCGGGGGCGTGGCCTGCCCCTGCGCCCACGTCTTCACTTCTGCCGTCACCCTGGTACCCCTTGCTTTTCGCTCAGGCGGTCGAAGCCGCCCCGACCTTATCCGCTGGGGCGGCCACCCGGTACACCCACATCATCCGGGTACACCTGACACATGGGCCACAGCGGCAGCGAACGCGCGGACCAGATCCTCGGCGGCTGGCTCGGCCGCGTCGCCGGGAACATGCTCGGCAAGCCCATCGAGCGCGGCGACGTCTGGACCCGCGACCGCATCGACCGCTATCTGCGCCGCGCCGACGCCCTCCCGCTCACCGACTACCTGCCCGCCCTGGAGCCGCCACCGGACCCGGTGGAGTTCGAGCTGCGCCCCGAGTGGCAGGAGTGCGTGCGCGGCCGGATCCACGGCAGCGCGCGGGACGACGACATCGACTACACCGTCCTCGGCCTGCACCTCCTGGAGACCCACGGCTTCGGCTTCACCACCGAGCAGGTGGGCGAGATGTGGCTGCTGCGGCTGCCGTACCTCCAGACGTTCACCGCCGAGCGGGCCGCGTACCGCAACCTGGCGGCGGGGGTGCGGCCCCCGCTCACCGCGACCGTCGACAACCCCTACCAGGAGTGGATCGGCGCCCTGATCCGCGCCGACATCCACGGCTGGGTCAACCCCGGCGATCCGCCCCGCGCCGCCGCCATGGCCCGCCGCGACGCCGTGCTGTCCCATACCGGCAACGGGGTGTACGGGGCGATGTGGGCGGCCGCGCTGATCGCCGCCGCGTTCACGGCCGACGGCCCGCGCACGGCGGTCGAGGCCGCCCTCGACCGCATTCCGCCGCGCTGCCGCCTGGCCCGTACGGTCCGCCGCGCCGCGTCCCTGTACGACGCGGGCGTGACCTGGCAGGACGCGCTGGAGCAGCTGGAGCGCGAGACGAGCGGCCTGCCCTGGATCCACACCGTGCCGAACGCCGCCGTCCTCACCGCCGGGCTCCTCTACGGCGCGGGCGACTTCACCGCCACGATCACCCTGACCGTGCGCGGCGGCCTGGACACCGACTCCAACGGCGCCACCGCGGGCTCCGTCGCGGGCGTCCTGTGCGGCGCGGCCGCCATCCCGCCGCAGTGGACCGAGCCGCTGGAGGACCGGATCCGCAGCGCCGTCTTCGGCTTCGACGCCGCCCGCATCAGCGACCTCGCGGCCCGCACCCACCGTCTGGCGGTACGGGACTAGGTGTGCGGTCCGGGGAGGTCGGGGGCGCGGCGAGGGAGGCCAGGAGGCCGAGGCGTTCGGCGGTGGGGCTGCCCGGCTCGGCGTGGTAGATGACCAGGATCTGGCGGTCGGTGTCGGGGAGCGGCAGCTTCTCGTGCCGCAGTTCCAGCGCGCCGACCTGCGGGTTCATGATCGTGCCGAGGCCGCTGCGCTTGGGGCGGACATCGTGCCGGGCCCAGAGCTGCCGGAAGCGTTCGCTGCGTACGGACAGCTCGCCGACGAGTTCGATCAGCGCGGGGTCGTCGACATCGGGACCGACGAGCGCGCGCAGGGTGGCGACCGAGCTTTCGGTGCTGGCCTCCCAGCGGCCGTGGGGAGCGCCGGAGGCGGGGTCGAGGAAGAGGGCGCGGAGCATGTTGGTGCCCGGGGTGAAGAGCGGGGAGAGCGCCTGGGCGAGCGGATTGGCGGCGAGGACGTCCAGGAGGCGCCCCTGCACGAAGGCGGGCGTGTGCGGCCAGGTCGTGATGAGCTGCCGGATGCCCTCCGGAACGCGTTCGGGACGGCGGGAGGGCGCGCGGCGGCGGGGACGGACCGGCACGGCGAGCCGGTGCAGATGGGCGGTGGCGTCGTCGTCCAGCCGGAGGGCGCGGGCCAGGGCGTCGACGACCTGGGCGGAGGGGTGCCGGTCGCGCCCCTGTTCCAGGCGCAGGTAGTAGTCGGCGCTGATCCCGGCCAGCAGCGCCAGCTCCTCCCGGCGCAACCCCGGGACGCGGCGCCGCCCGGCCGCGGGCAGCCCCACGTCCTCCGGGCGGATCAGCTCACGTCGGGCCCTCAGATACGCGCCGAGCGGGGTGTCCGCCCGATGGTCGCTCACCATGCGGTCCACCGTACGGTCGCCGGGCAGCGGTGAGCCTGGTCCTGTCACTCCCAGGACAGGTGGGGCTCTGGGTACCGGGCGGGGCCGGGAGCACCGTGGCGGGCATGACACTCCTCACGACACCTTTCGGGCCCCGGTCGACCGCCGCCGAGGTCGCCGCCGACACCGACCTGTCCGGGAAGCGGGCCATCGTCACCGGGGCGTCCTCCGGGATCGGCGCGGAGACCGCCCGGGTCCTGGCGGCCGCCGGAGCCGAGGTCACCCTCGCGGTCCGCGACCTGACCGCCGGCGCCGCGGTGGCCGCCCGTATCACCGAGGCCACGGGTACCAAGGAGGTGCGCGTGGCCCGCCTCGAACTGGCCGACCCGTCGTCGGTCGCCGCCTTCGTCGCCGACTGGGACGGCCCGCTCCATGTGCTGGTCGACAACGCGGGCGTCATGGCCCTGCCGGAACTGCGGCTCACGCCCGACGGCCGGGAGACCCAGTTCGCCGTCAACCACCTGGGGCACTTCGCCCTCACGGTGGGCCTGCGACGGGCCCTGGCGGCGGCCGACGGCGCCCGGGTCGTCTCGGTCAGCTCCTCCGGCCACCTGCTCTCGCCGGTCGTCTTCGACGACCTCCACTTCGCCTTCCGGCCCTACGACCCCTGGCTGGCGTACGGCCAGTCCAAGACCGCCAACATCCTCTTCGCCGTCGGCGCCGCCGCCAGGTGGGCCGACGACGGCATCGCCGTCAACGCCATCGCCCCGGGTTCCGTCCCGACCAACCTGACCCGCCACACGGGCAGGCCCGCGGGCGTCACCCTGGAGGAGGGGCTGCGCAAGACGGTGGAGCAGGGCGCGGCCACCACCGTCCTCCTGGCCGTGTCACCCCTGCTGGAGGGCGTCAGCGGACGCTACTTCGCGGACTGCGCCGAGGCACTGCCGGTCACCCGGCGGCCGTCGATGACACCGGTCACCGCCGAGTTCATGAACGGTGTCGCCCCCTACGCCCTCGACCGCACGGCCGCCGACCGACTGTGGGAGGAGTCCCTCATCGCTCTGTGAACCGGTGCGCGAGCCGACGAGGGTCAACGGCAGCCCGGCGATTCCCGTCGTCTCCCCGTCGTGTCCCAGTCGGCCCCCAGCCAGCCGCCGTGGCTGCGCAGGAGGGCGACGAGGGCGGCGACGACGCGGTCGTCCCACCAGTCCGCGCGTGCCTCCAGTTCGAAGCTGCTCGAGGGGCCGCGGCGGTAGTCGAGGACCACGCGCCGGCCCGCGCGCCACTTGGTGCGGCGCGGGGCCTGGACGGCCTCGTCAGACATACCGCTCTGGACGGCGCCGGCGACGACGATGACGGCCTGGAGGGGCAGGGTCAGCCACCACACGAGCCACCAGAGGAGCCGGCCCTTCACACCGGCAGCTCGCCGCGCCCCGGTCTGCTGGACGGTCCAGCGGGTGCGCAGTCCGCGCTTCATGGCCGGGTGGCGGGTGATGACGGCCAGGAGCTCACCGGCGGCGCCCAGCACCTCGTACGTGGCCCGACCGCCCTTCCGCGCCGAGGTGGTGGCCACCGTCGCGAACACGCGCTCGCGACGGGAATCGGCCCAGAGGATGAAGGCGCGGGTGCCGTCCTTGCGGGCGGCAAGGTACTCGTCCAAGCCGCCGCCGGACGGGTCCTGCCACTCGGGGAAGGCCAGCGGCGTCGCGGTGCGGTCGCGCGCGGTGCGCTCGCCGGATATCCGTATCGTGTGGGCCACGCACCCGTCCGGCCCGCCCTCGTCCGGGGTCGACCCGCCCAGCCATAGGAACTTCCTCATCCGTGTCCTCCCCGTCCGCGGCGATGATCTTGTGCCCGGCCGGACCCTACTGTTCCGGATAAGGGCGCTCGCCATGGCCCGCACCCGTCAGTCGTTCGCCAGATCCCACGCGTTGCCCAGCCAGCTGTCGTGGGAGCCGAGGAGGGCGACGAGGGCGGCGGTGACGCGGTCGTCCCACCAGTCCGCGAGGACCTCCAGCTCGAAGGCGCTGCCGGCGCCGCTCTGGAAGTCGAGCACCACCCGGCCGTCGGTGCGCCACTTGGTGCGGCGCGGGGTGCGGGCGATGTCGCCGCCGCCGATGATGCTGCCGATCGCGATGGCCAGTTGGACGGGCGAGATCAGCCACCACACGAACCACCAGAAGGCCCGCCCCTTCAGCCCGACCGCGGTCGGCGCACCCGCCTGCTGGACGGTCCAACGGGTGCGGATCCGGCCGCCCTTCATGGCCGGATCGCGGGTGATGAGGGCGAGGGGCTCATGGGCGGCGCCCAGCACCTCGTACGTGGCCGGACCGCCCTTGACCGCCGACTTGGTGACCACGTGCGCGAACACCTGCCGACGATGCGGGTCGGCCCAGAGGGTGAAGGCGCGGGTGCCGTCCTTGCGGGCGGTGCGGTAGGCCTTCGGGTCGCCGCCGGGCGGGTCGCGGCGCTCGGGGAAGGCGAGGGGATGGACGGCGCGGTCGGGCTGGGGGGCTGTGTCGGAGATCCGTATCTGCCGGGTGACGCGCCCGTCCTGCGGTGGTTGTTCCCCCTTGCTCAGAGTGGGTTCGCTCAGCCATAGGAACCGGCCCATCTTGCACTCTCCCCGTCACGCCGTGTTCGACCTGGTGCCGGAGCGGACTCTATCGGTCCGGAACAACGCGCTCGCCGCCGACCACACGCCGTGCGTAGGCTCGCCGCATGAGCAGCGAGACGACGCGGCGGCCCCTCGTCGCGATCCTCAGCGGGGCGGGCATCTCGACGGATTCCGGCATCCCCGACTACCGCGGCCCGCAGGGGCTGTGGCGGCGCGATCCCGAGGCCGAGAAGCTCGTGACGTACGACTACTACATGACCGACCCGGACATCCGGCGCCGCTCCTGGCAGATGCGCCGGGAGAGCAAGGCGCTGCACGCCCGGCCGAACGGCGCGCACGAGGCCGTGGCGCGGCTGGAGCGGTCGGGGGTCCCGGTGCGCGTGATCACGCAGAACGTGGACGGGCTGCACCAGATGGCCGGGATGCCCGAGCGCAAGGTGCTCGAACTGCACGGCACCGCGCGCGTCGTGCAGTGCACCCACTGCGAGGAGCGCTCCGGGATGGACGAGGCGCTGGAGCGGGTCGCGGCGGGCGAGGCGGACCCGGCGTGCCGGGAGTGCGGCGGGATCCTGAAGTCGGCGACGGTGATGTTCGGGCAGGGTCTGGACCCGGAGGTGCTGACCGAGGCGGTCGCGGTGGCGCGGGCGTGCCAGGTCTTCATCGCGGTCGGCACCAGCCTCCAGGTGCAGCCCGCGGCGTCGCTCGCCGGGATGGCGGCCGAGAGCGGCGCCCGGCTGATCATCGTCAACGCCGAGCCGACGCCGTACGACGAACTCGCGGACGAGGTCGTCCGCGAGCCCATCGGTACGGCGCTGCCCGCGCTGCTGGAGCGGATCGCCGAGCGGAGCTGACCCCCGCGGTCGGCCTCAGCGACGGGTGATCACAGTTGCCGACGCCCAGGCCGCACGCCGCGGCGGGGTCCAGCGCAGCACCAGCACGGCCCGCTGACGGGTGGTCCGCCGGGTCAGCGCCCGCCGCACCAGGATCCGCAGCTCGGGGCTCTCCAGCCGCTTCCAGCGCCCGGCCGTCTTCGCCAGGGCGGTCTGGAGCAGGTCCTCGGCGGCGTGGGTGTCGCCGCCGCTGAGCAGGGTGGCGGAGCGCATCAGCGCGGGCGAGCGGGCCGCGACGAACGCGCGGAAGCTCCGCTCTTCGTCGTCATCCATGGTTCCCCGTGATCGGTTGTCCGTCGGTGGTCGGTCACCTCCTTGGACGTGTGCGGGGCCGCGCCGCTATGCCATGTCGAGGGAAAAAGCGCGCGCCTCGAAGTCCAGCAGCCGCCGCTTGCGGTCCAGGCCGCCGCCGTAGCCGGTGAGGCTGCCCGAGGAGCCGACGACGCGATGGCAGGGGACGATGATGCCGACCGGGTTCTTGCCGTTGGCCAGGCCCACGGCGCGGGAGGCGGTGGGCTGCCCGATGCGGTCGGCGAGTTGGCCGTACGTCCGGGTCTCGCCGTACGGGATGCGGCGCAGCTCGTCCCAGACGCGACGCTGGAAGGGCGTGCCGTCGAGGTGGAGCGGCAGGTCGAACTCCGTCAGCTCGCCCGCGAAGTAGGCGGCGAGCTGGCGGATGGCGGCGGCGAAGGGGGCGTCGTCGGGATCGCCGGGGGCACCGAAGGTCTCCTCGGGCGGGCGGTGGCGCTGTTCGGTCATGTAGAGGCCGGACAGTGCGGCGCCGGTGGCCACCAGGGTGAGCGGGCCGTACGGGCTGTCGACGGTGGTGTGGGTGCGGGTCACAGGTGGATTCTCCTGGTTCGGGCGGGCCTGGCGCAGGCGGTTCAGGAAGGCAGGCGGTTGATGGCGTGGCCGCCGTCGGTGGCCCACAGGTACTGGACGGCGTACGCGCGCCAGGGCCGCCAGCGCGCGGAGTGCCGGGTGAGGGCGCCGGGCGTGGCGGGCAGCCCCAGGTCGGCGGCGGCCTTGCGGACGCCGAGGTCGGTGGCGAGGAACGCGTCCGGGTCGCCGAGGCCGCGCATCGCGATGACCTCGACGGTCCAGGGCCCGAGCCCGGGCAGGGCGCCGAGTCCCGCCCGGGCCGCGTCCCAGTCGCTGCCGACGCCGAGCGCGACCCGCCCCTCGGCGAGCGCGTCGACCAGCCCGGTGAGCGTGGCGCGGCGGGTGCGCGGCATGGCCAGCGCCTCGGGGTCCAGTCCGGCGAGGGCCCCGGCGGTCGGGAAGAGGTGGGTGAGCCCGCCGCCCGGGTCGGCGACCGGGTCGCCGTGCGCGGTCACCAGCCGGGCCGCGAGGGTGCGGGCCGCGGCCGTGGACACCTGCTGTCCGAGGACCGCCCGCACCGCGAACTCCTCCGCGTCCGCCGACCGCGGCACCCGCCGCCCCGGCGCCTTGTCGACCAGCGGCTGGAGCTGGTGGTCGGTGCGCAGCAGGTCGTCCACGGCGGCCGGGTCGGCGTCCAGGTCGAGCAGCCGCCGGCAGCGGCTGATCGCCCCGGACAGGTCCCGCAGGTCGGCGAGGGACAGCTGGCAGGCGATGTGGTCGGGGCGCGGGGCGAGGTCGACGACCCCTGGCCCGTACGGCAGTCGCAGGGTGCGCCGGTACGCCCCGTCGCGCCACTCCTCCACCCCGGGTACGGCGGTGGCGGCGAGGTGGCCGAAGAGGTTGTCCGGGCACAGCGGCGCCCGGAACGGCAGCCGCAGCGTCAGCGCCCCCGGCACGGCGGGCCGCGGCCCGCGCTCGGCGCGCTGCCGCAGCTCGGTCGGGGAGAGGGCGAACACCTCCCGTACGGTCTCGTTGAACGCCCGGATGCTGGCGAACCCGGCCGCGAACGCGATGTCCGCCATCGGCAGCCCGCTGGTCTCGATCAGCAGCCGCGCGGTCTGCGCCCGCTGCGCCCGGGCCAGCGCGAGCGGCCCGGCGCCCAGCTCGGCCAGCAGCTGCCGTTCGATCTGCCGGGTGCTGTAGCCGAGCCGGGCGGCCAGTCCCGGCACCCCCTCCCGGTCGACCACCCCGTCGGCGATCAGACGCATGGCGCGGGCGACGAGGTCGGCCCGCTCGTTCCACTGCGGCGATCCGGGGCTGGCGTCGGGGCGGCACCGCTTGCAGGCCCGGAACCCGGCCTGCTGGGCGGCCGCGGCGCTCGGGTAGAACCGCATGTTCTCGGGCTTGGGACCGACGACCGGACAGCTCGGACGGCAGTAGATGCGGGTGGTGACGACGGCGATGAAGAACCATCCGTCGAAGCGGGCGTCCTTGGCCCGTGCGGCCCTGAGGCACCGGTCGGTATCGGTGTACATGGCTCCAGCATCGGCCACCGCGGGCCGCCGGGCTCGCGGGAATCCGACATCGACGTCGGCGGGCGGCCGCCGCTGGGCAACCGGCGTCCCCATCCGGGGATTTTGCGACGAATCAGCAGACCGGAGCCCTGATGATCGGCATGATGAAGAGGTGACGGAACACCGAGAGATACCCCTGGCAGACGGCACGTCCGTACGGCTGGAACTCGCCCCCGTCGGGGACGCCTCGCTCGCGGGCGCCTACGGCGGCGCGGAGGGCGTGGGCGGCGTGGGCGGCGTGACCCCGGTCGGGCGCGGGACGCGGGCCGCG